>JBAQNK010000047.1:0-2498 GCA_049303695.1 Minisyncoccia bacterium
CTCCATAAAATACAGCTGGTAATTCACCTCCTTTTCGTATTTCTTCTAAATTTTTATTTATATCTCTATTTTTCGCGTTTAAAGTTAACATAAGTCAAAGTATATATTAAAATTTTTAAATTGCAACTCAGAACCCTTATTTTATGCCACTAAATAGTTTTAATCTTTCTTCTACCACTTTCTCTACAGCCTCAACTCCAGATTTTAAGAATTTATATGGAGCCACTTCATTTGGATTTTCATCTAAAAATTTCTTTAATGCGTCACGATAAGCCACGCGAATTTCTGTATTTATATGAACAATATCTATCCCTTCTTTTATACAAGAAACAAAATCTTCATTCATCGTCCCAGAACCTCCATGTAAAACTAATGGCACGCCTGTAGCTTCTCTTATAGCTTTAACTCTCTCTGGGTGAAGACGTGGATTGCCTCCTTTAACCATTCCGTGAACATTGCCGACTGATGGAGCAAGCAGATCTACTCCAGTTTTTTCTACAAAATATTTTGCATCTTCTGGTGTCGTCATAGTAGCTTCGGATACTCCTTCTGGAATCTCTTCTAAAATTTTTGAAGATGTTCCAATGAAACCAATTTCTGCTTCAATTAAAATATCTCTGTTTTCTTTTTTGGAAAGTTCACGCGCGTAGTCTACGCATTTTTTTGTAAGTAAAATATTTTCTTCAAGAGGTAATTTAACTGCATCAATAATCGCAGAATCATAACCTGCATCAAGTGCTCCTTTAACACTCTCAAAACTATAATGATGATCAGCATTTAAAAATATTGGATAATTATCTTTCTCACGAATTTCATGAATCAAAGCGACAGCTTCATTTTTCCCAACGAATTCTTCTTCCCCTTCAGAAAGTCCTATTATTACAGGAACATTGAGTTTCTTCGCAGCATTATAAATACCATGCAAAGCTTCTAAATTTGAAATATTAAAATGTCCTATTGCTATGCCCTTTTCATCCGCTTCTTTTATATATTCACGTAAAGTTTTCATTATAATAATTCTTTCAACAATTTAATAACCATTTGAGGGTTTGCGCTTCCTTTGCTTTCTTTTATAACCTTACCAACTAAAGACATAATAGCGTTTTCTTTACCACTCTTATAAGTAGCCACAACTTCAGGATTTTCCCCTATTATCTTCTCCACGATTCCTTTTATAGCTCCTTCGTCATTTTTCTGTATTAAATCTTTCTCTGTAGCTATTTTCATTGGTGATTCATCATTCAAAACAATCATAGCTAAAATATCTTTCGCTACGCGAGAAGAAATTTTATCTTCACTCAACATATTTATTAATTCTGAAAAATTTTCTGCAGATGGAAGTTTGATTTCTGTATTATTTTTCTTTAATCCTAAATAATCTGAAGTGATATAGTTTGAAGCTGTTTTTGTTTTATTTTTATCATTTAAAATTTTCCCAACTTTCTCAAACCAAAAACCAAGATCTTTATCATTTACATATACTTCAATATCTTCATCTTTTATTCCAAAATCATTTTTATATCTTGCGCGCATTTGTTCTGGTAATTCTGGCAATTCGCTTTTCATTTTTTCTAAATCGAAAGCTTCGTGAAGTTTCATTTTTGGAAGATCTGGTTCTGGAAAATATCTATAATCATGACTTGATTCTTTTTTTCTTTGAGAAAAAGTTTTTTGTTTAGATTCGTCCCATCCGCGAGTCTCTTGCACTATCTCATCTCCTTTTCCATTCTCCATTAGTTCTACCATTCTATCTAATTCAAATTTAATAGCTTTCTCAACACTCTTAAAAGAATTCAAATTCTTAACCTCAACTTTTGTGCCTAATTTACTTTTATCTTCTGAAACTGAAATATTTGCTTCCACACGCATTTCACCCTTTTCCATATTTGCATCAGAAACTCCTAAATACCAAAGTATCAGCTGAAGTTCTTTTGCGAAAGCTGAAGCGCTTTTTGCCGCTATTTCATCTGACGCATCAAAAGTATTTGGTTCTGTCACAAGCTCCATCAAAGGCACACCTGCACGATTGAAATCTATAAGTGAAAAACCTGCACTGAGCGAAGCCGAAGTGTCCCCCTCTCTATGCTTGTTATTTGCTGTGTCTTCTTCTAAATGAATACGAGTCACATCGAAATCAACCAAACGGCCTCCTGAAACTATCGGATATTTATATTGAGTAATCTGATAACCTTTTGGAATATCTGGGTAAAAATAGTTCTTACGATCAAATTCTGTAAAATCTGCAATACTTCCTCCGATAGCCAAACCAACTTTTATCACATTTTCTATAGCTTTTTTATTAGCAACAGGCAAAGCTCCCGGATGCGCCATACAAACAGGGCAAATATTTGTATTTGGTTTTTCCTCATCAGGATCGTTCTTGCAACCACAAAACATTTTTGTTTGTGTTTTAAGTTCTGCGTGTATTTCTAAACCAATTGTTGGATAATACTTTTTACTCATCTGTTATATATTAACATAAATCTAATTATTTTAGA
>JBAQNK010000048.1:0-8887 GCA_049303695.1 Minisyncoccia bacterium
ACAATAACATAAATAGTTAAAAAATCAACTGCTGATAATTTAGAATTATTACTATTCTAAATTATTTAATTTTTTGTATTCATGAAAACTTGAATAAGATGTACGCATATCTAAGATATGTAATAAATGTATGATTTCACTTTGCATGGCACCTGTCCTTTCAAAATTAAACTTTTTTTCAATTGATTCAAAAGTTTTTACCACTTCTTGCATATCTAAAAGCATTTTTTGATATTCTTCAAAAGAATAATTACTTTCAACTTCTTTGTATTTTCCAAGGATGCCAAGATTATTCATAAATGGAGATAGTGTAAGTCTTTCAAATGTTGCAATATCTTCTTTTGTTTTCAATTTATTTATATCATTTTTCATTTTATTCATAACTTCAGTTTCCCACTGCATTTTATTATTCTTTTCTATTGATTGTTCTGTTGGCCTTTTTTGTGCGGTTTGATTTTGAGCAGTTGCCTTTTCTGTCGCAAAGGTTGCTCCTAAAAGTGCAGTACCTAAAGCAATTTTTCTACCTAATTTTCCAAGATTTTTAACAAAACCTTTCTTCTTATTACTATTTGAAGACGAATTATCTTCTTGTTTATTGAATGATATTTTTTCCATAAATTAATGGTAATCCCTTTAAGTTTAATAGTCAATATAAATATTTAATTTAAAATACGGGTTAAATTCCCTGTTTGAGGAAATAAAAAACTCATATAAAAAAATTTTTTTATATGAGTTCAATAATTTAACCGTTAGTTTGGCAATATTTAATCCAAACTTTTGGATCTTGTTCGCCATATTTTATATTAGAATTATATGGCGGTCTCGGTAATTTATGTTTTTGTATAATATCAAATAACAAAGAGGCATATGCCATAAATAACTCGAAATCTGGATTTGGCGGAATTATATTTGTCTCAATTTTTTCTGCTATCAATTTAAGAGTATCTTTTCCTATTTTAAGAAGTTCAACTCTAGCTTTGGAACGATTCATTTTGGCTTCTGTTCCATGAGCGTCATACCAAATATCATTCGTATAACGTTTCACTAATTTTTCAATTGATTCATCTGAATAATAGATTTTATTTATATTAAAACCAATTATTTTTCCATTACCATGTTCACGAACTTCTTTTACAGTTATTGGAATTGTAATTTGGTCTGTTTCTGGTTTTATAGAACCAGGAAAACCAACAGAGTATCCTTCTTCAAGAGATTTTTGACATTTTTCTTGAGTATAGGTACCTTCTTTGAAAAATCTTGTTGCTCCCATAATTATTTTTTTTATTAGGTTTTCAAATTTGTAACGAAACAGGAATCTGGTCGTCAGGAATCTCAATCCCCATTTTACATCCAATAGACATAGAAATATTGCTCATTATGGAGGAAATATTTGAAGTGGGATCAAGCAATTCACCACAAATAGAGCTACTCTCGTTCATGTCTATTGTTTGTGGGTCGTTATAAAAAGCAATAACCCTTAGCCCAATTATGGACAATAAAAATCCGAATAACTGATCATCTATAGGCAACTCATTGTCAGAATGTTTGATACTGAATTGGAATAATTCTCGCGCAAATTTTGTTGCATTTTCTCTCCCTTCTGGTACAACTTGCTCATCAAGTTTCTTAATAGGAAATCGAAAGAGTAGCTTAAACAAAAAGATTTTTTCATTAAAAGAAAATGTTCCTTCGTATTCAAGTCCGTTAACAACTTGAGTAATTTCTAATTTTGTTTTCATATTATTAAGTTTTAATTGGTTACCACAAAAGACATAAATCTCCTCTGGAAACCAATAAAACTTGTATTTCAAAAAACTCTTTGTTTTTAACACAATAACATAAATAGATAAAAAATCAATTGCTGGGGGGTTTGTCTCACCCCCGTAGGGCTACGACCGAGAGGTACGACGTTGAAACGAGTTTGTTGAATAATAAGGATTAAATTCCTTGTTGGGGAAAATAAAAAGGTAGAGCATTAAATCTCTACCTTAAATAGGGCTACTTTAATTAAAAATTATGGCATTCCCCTTTGTGTATTAAAACACCTTGAGCATAACTTGCATTATTTCTTCTAAACTCAATTGTTTCTGGAAAATCATTTACATAATCCTGATGAGAAATAATAATAAGAACTTCACCATAAAAACAGTTTAAACTTTTTTCAAGCCACAGAAAATCCTTATTACAATGATAACTATCTTCCCATAATTTTTCTTTCTCAACAATTTCAGCTGATTGTAATTCTTGTTTAATAATTTGTGCGGTCTCGTTTGCTCTTTGAGCTGGAGATGTCCAAATTACTATCGAACCACTAAATTTATTTAGTTCAGCTTTTATTTTTCGAGCAAGATTTGATGCTTGTTCCTTTCCAGAACTTGAAAGCACTGGATTTAAACTGTCATTATTTACATAGCTTGCATGTCTTAATAAAAAAATCTTTCTATCGATTGGATTTATTTTATCAAGAGGGTCTTTTGCAGGAATTTCATGGCTTTCTCTATCTTCAGAATAATGACGTACAGTAACACCTGAAGTATCGGCTTGAAGATTAAGTTTTTTTCCTTTACTTACATGAAATCCATTATCATCATCAGGAGTTGATTGGCATACTATTTCACCAGGTTGGACAAGACGGCAATGACCACCACCCATTTCGCCAATGTATGGTCCAACTATTTCTTTTGTTTCTTCTGGCTCTAATAGATAATCTTTGCCATATCCATGCTTGGTATCCCAAGTGAAGGCAATTAAAGGATGACTTGTTTTGTTAGTTATTTCCATAATAAAAGATTTAGGTTAAACAATTTATTTCAAATATTTATTCCTTTATACATTAACAACCTTTCGTTGACTTGTCAAAGTATTTGTGGTAATTTCTTTATAGAATACGGAGTATAAACTTAATCTTTGAAAATATGAAAACAATAACATTTGAAGTTGTTACCTACAAAAATAAAATATTTTTTAAACTTGTTGGTAAAACTAGAGTTCTTCTTGTAAATAAAGTTCTATCAGTTTTCTTTGAGGGTTATCATCATTGTACAGAATGTAAAATAATCAAAAATAAAAAAATTGTAGATAAGGCATATGTACAATATTACGGAACACATGCGGCGATGGAATTCTTTTTTGGTTTTGAAACAATAACAAATCAAAAGATGTGTACAGAAGTTAAAGCTGAAATGCTCCAAATTGGTGATATTCTTGAAATTGAAAATTTAGAAGAAAAGGGGCTCAATTTTTACAAAGACGAAGATGCTTTTATTGTTCATGTTCTTGGTTTCCATAGTTTATCAGAATCAATTGAAAAAGCTTTCGAAAAAAATAATAATAAACTAGAAAAAGAAGAATTTTTTTTAGCTGTTTGTTCTGGAAAGTTGGATGAAATTAAGAAATTAAAAAAGAATAAAATTTTTATTATCAATCTCGAAGAATAAAGATTTTATCTTAATGTGTAAAAGCTCTCTTGTGGGAGCTTTTTATTTTGTTTTGTTGCTGGCTGTCTCGAGTTAGAACTTTTTAGTACCTTACCCAGGAAGGTTATTTTTACTACTTTTTTAATATTATTTCGATGCATCTCGAGCACGTTTAAAATAATAATTATATTTTATAGTAATTTTTTTAAAAATTAGATCAAATTATAGAATGTTTAATAAATTGAATAAAAATGTTAATATAAAAATATATGAAAATTGCCTTTATCCACAACCAAAAGAAGATTGGTACAGGGGCTCATTATATCAATGATCTTATGGCATTAAAACTCCGTCAGCATAAAATTGAAACTAAAAATTTTTATCCTAAAACTGAGCTTATAGACTCTCCGTCGCATCTTAAGGGCTTAGCTAATATTCTTTTTTTCTATAGTCTTTTAGATCACAAAAAAGAAATTTTAAAATATTCAATTATTCAAGGAACAACCTACACCCCATTGCCATTTTTGGCACTTTCAATTCCAGTGATTAGTCATTTTGGTTCAACTACTAGTGGTTTTCTTAAATCTGTACCATTGGCAAATAATATTGAAAAATCTACTAAGTTTGTGTGGTATTCTCTTCGTAAAAATGGAGTTATTAAAGAATTAAATATAAAAACCAGAAGACCAATAAGAGATATTGCTGAAGTTGAATATTATGTGGCGAGTAAAGCTACCGCGGTGATTGCTACTAGTGAGAATGTTAAAAAGGAATTGATTTTAAAAGGAGTGCCTGAAGAAAAAATAAAGATTATTCATAACGCCATAGAGGATTATTGGTTTGCAAAACCAATAAGTCTTCCGTTAAGTAATCCTCAATTAGTTTTCCTTGGTCGTCTTGGGAGTGATGTTTTTACTTTAAAACTTAAAGGTATTGATAGATTAATACATTTTTATAAAAAATTTCCTAAAATTAAAAAAACTACCGTTTGTATGACACATAATAAAGCTTTAAAAAATTGGCTTAAAAAAGAAGTGCCAAATCATACTGTTTTTACAAATTTTAAAAAGGATCTTATTCCAAATGTTCTTAGACCATTAGCAGGAAGTATTCTTTTCATTCCTTCTAGGTATGAGGGATTTTCTTTAAGTTTAATTGAAGGGATGTCTCAAGGGCTTATACCAATAATATATCCTGTGGGTGTAGCTCCAGAAATTATTAAAAACGGGGTAAATGGTTTTATTGTTAAAAATCAAAAGGAAGCTATAGAAAAAACAAAAAAAATTTTAAGTGATGAAAGATTAAGAAGAGATATGTGCCTTGAAGCACTTGATACAGCACGAGAATTTCGTAGTGAAGTTATGGCAAATAAACTTTATGATTTTTATCATAAGATTTTACACAAAAAGAAAATATAGATGTTAATTTAATAAAATTAGTTAATTATGATAAATAAAATATGCAAACTATAAGAATAATTGAGGAATTTAGAAAGAAAAAACCACTTTATGAAGATTTTACTTTTGCTGTGTATAAATTAATAGATAGTATTTTACAAGAAGGTAAATATAAATATCAAATTTTTTATAGGATTAAAGATCCAGATAAATTAGGTGAGAAAATACATAGGAAAAAGAAAGAAGGAAAAATTTATAGCTCATTAGAAAAAATTGAGGATTTGTCAGGTTTAAGAATTATATTTTATTATGAAATTGATAAAGTTAAATTCTTAAAAGAAATGAGGAAAGAAATTACAGGTGATTTAGAAATTATAAGTCATAATAAAAAATCTGGCTACGAAGCTGTCCATATTATAGCTAGTTTTGGTAACAAAAGAATAAAATTATCAGAATATAAGAGATTTAAGGATTTAAAGTGTGAAATTCAATTAGTTTCTATTTTACATCACGCTTGGGCAGAAATTGAACATGATCTTTTATATAAAAATGATTTTAAAATAAATAATAAGAAACAACTTTTAATCTATGAAAAAGAGATGCAAGATATTTTAGAAAAACATATAAAAATAGCAACTAAAAAATTTAATCAAATTATTAAAAATTTTAAAAATTAATCTTTTTATGAATAAAAAATTAATTAAAGCAATATTAAAAGTTGGTTCCCTGTGCGTTATTGTATTTTCAGTTAGTGCTTTTTTTATCTATGACGCAAAACTTATTGGTTGGGTAATATTTTGCTTAGGTTTATTATGTTTAGCTTCTTTATCTATTTTTAATATTTTAATAAAGAATGTGTGGCCAGATATTATATTTGGTTTAATTGATAATGGTGTTTTGGCCATATTAGCTGTTATTGGTGCAGAGATAGCTGGAGTCGCAGGTGCTATTATAGGTGGCGTAGTTGGAAATTCAATTACTGATGGAATTGCTGGAGTATTTGAAGGGCATATGGCAGAAAAATTAAGGGAAAAGAAAATATCTGAAGAAAGAACAATGATCGGTTCTTCAATAGGTAAAATGGCAGGTTGTCTTTTAGGTGCAGGAGTTGTATTAATAATAGCTAATTTTATTGACCCTAGATTGTAAAATTATGGAACAACAATTTTTTAGTATTTTAATTTCTCTTATTGCTGTTGTTTTTGTTTTCCTTTTTGCTGTTAAAAAGTTTAGCAGTCAGGTTCAGTATTTAATGGGGGATAGGTTTAAAAATTTACTTGAAAAATTTACTAATACACCATTTAAGGGAGTTTAGGTTGGAGCAGGTTTAACATCTATTATTCAGTCTAGTACTGCTGTGACAGTTATGCTTGTGTCTCTTGTAGATGCGGGTATTTTATCTTTCACAAATAGTATAGGGGTAATAATTGGATCAAATGTTGGAACAACTATTACTACACAATTAGTAGCTTTTAAAGTTTTAAATATTGCTCCATATATACTTGTTCTTGGTTTTATATTAATGAATATAAAACATCGATATAATAAATATCAGCATTTAGGTAAACCAATATTTTATTTTGGGCTTATTTTTTCTTGTTTATTTATAATTTCTGTTTTAGCTGGAACTTTCCAAGATAGTAGTATTTTTGTATCTTTAATTGAAAAAACCTCGAATATATTTTTTGCTATTGGTGTTGGTATCGCTATCTCTACTATTTTACAATCTAGTTCTATTGCAACAAGTTTAGTGGTTATTTTTGTTGGTGGAGGATTACTTACATTTATTCAGGCATTTGGTATTATTTTAGGAACAAATATAGGCACGACAACAACAGCTTTACTTGCTTCAACTGTTACAGGGAAACAAGGTAAACGTGTCGCGGTAACTCATTTCATGTTTAATTTATTGGGAGTTATTATTTTCTTACCATTTGTTGGTATTTTTTCAAATTTTATAAATCATATAAATATTGGATTAGTTGGGCAAGTGGCCCTTTCCCATTTAATTTTTAATATAATCATAGCGATAATATTTCTTTTAGCAGTTAAACCTTTTTCTAATCTTATTTATAAAATAGTTAAATAATTTTAATTTAAATTTTTATGCGTCTCGTGCTAGCTCTAATTGGCTATGTGTCTCGAGCGAAATAACCTCGCACGACTTGGCTGGGAGACATGGACTCGAACCATGATTCACGGCTTCAAAGGCCGCTGTCCTACCGTTAGACGATCTCCCAATGTTTTATTTATTTTTTATGGGTCTCCCAAATATTTCTCCCAATATATGTAAACAAATACAGAATACCTTAAAAAGCTTTATTTTTCAACCGAAAGAATTTTAATCAAAGCAAGTTCAAGCGGAAGTTCAGAAATAAACGCAAGATCTATGTTTTGATATGCTTCAAGCAAAATTGCCAAGGATTGTGAACGGAATTTTCCTTCCTTGTCTTGTTTGATTGTTGTTTTCAAGAATTCTAAATCAGCTTCAGATAAATCCCCTGTCATTTCTTTTTCAAGTTTCGGAGCATATTTTAAGAGTATTGCCATACGAAATTTTTGGATGATAAGTTTTGAAAATAATTTCATATCTAAATTTTCAGCTGAAGCTTTTCTGACAGATTCAATTCCCTCTTCTATATTTTTATTAGCGATTGAAGAAAGAAAATCATTTACTAAAGTCGTTTTTGGCGCGCCTGTAATTTTTTCAACGTCTTCTCTTTTTACTTTTTTATTTTTGGAAAAGTTTAAAACTTTTTGAAGAGATCCGAGCATATCACGGAAAGATCCGTCACCTAAGATTGCAAGAAGTTCAGCGCTTCCAGCATCAAGTTCATATCCTTCTTCTTTTGCTATATCAAGCGCCATGCTTTTCAATATTGCATCAGAAGGTTTTTTGAATGTAAAAACTTGGCAACGAGAAATTATAGTATCAGGAACTTTTTGGAGTTCTGTTGTAGCTAAAATAAAAATGACATGTTTAGGAGGTTCTTCTAGGGTTTTAAGCAAAGCACCCCAAGCATCACGAGAAAGCATGTGAACTTCGTCTATTATGTAAACTTTAAATTTTGAATCAAAAGGCATGACTCGTACGCCGTCACGAAGAGTTCTTATATCCTCAATTCCCCTATTTGAAGCAGCATCTATCTCATAAAGGTCATTTTCTGACACTCCGATTTCTTTTGCAAAAATCCTAGCAACTGAAGTCTTTCCTGTGCCGCGTGAACCGACAAAAAGATAAGCGTGTGATACTTTCTCTGTTTTTACAGAACTTTCAAGCACATTTACTATGTGATCTTGCCCTAAGACTTCTTTGAAATTTTTAGGTCTGTATTTACGATATAAAGCTAAATCGTGCATTGGAAGATTATATCAAATTTTTTTTAAAAAATCATTAATTATTTTTTCAACTTCTTTTGCGTTTTCTGTTTCCATTAAGTTGGCTCGTAATTCTTTTGCTCCTTCAAAACCATTCACGTAAGCTTTAAAATGTTTTTTCATAACTGAAAAATTTTTATGTTTAGGCTTTAAAAGTTTTTCATCAAAAATCTGAGTGTGCTCTGCAAGGATTTTTAATTTTTCTGAAATGGATACAACATCCATTTCACCTCGAGCAGAGTTGAGGGGTCTTTGTCCTTCGATAAGCTCAGGACGTTTTCCTTCTAAGAAGAAAAACGGATTGCCAAAAACTCCACGGCCGATCATTATGCCGTCACATTCATATTTTAAAGCTTTCTCTTTCGCTTCTTCTAGGTTCGTTACATCACCATTGCCAATAAGTAAAATATCCTTACCACTTTTTTCTATAAATTTTTTTACTTTTTTAATATTTTCCCAATTAGCTGGGACAAGCGACAGTTCTTTTGTGGTTCGCAGATGAATAGTTAAAGCAGAAATATCTTCTTTTAATAATTCTGGAATCCATTTATCAATTTCTTCTTTATTAAAACCGATTCTAGTTTTTACTGATACAGGAATATTTAATCCAGCAGATTTTATTCCTTCATGAGCTGCCTTTATTATTTTTCGAGCAAGTTCTGGATTTTTAATCAAAGCAGATCCAGCTCCTTGGCT
>JBAQNK010000049.1:0-5676 GCA_049303695.1 Minisyncoccia bacterium
CAAAAAGGTTTAGGAATTGCGAATATAGAAAAATACGCAGAACTTTTTGGAATAGGTGAAAAAACAAATGTTGATTTACCTGACGAAATTGAAGGGGTTATCCCAAGTCCAGAATGGAAAGCGAAAAATTTCAAAGGTGATCCTTGGCGCATCGGAGACACTTACCACACAGCTATCGGCCAATACGGATTTCAAGTTACACCACTTCAAATGGCACGTGCAGTTGGAGCTATGGCAAATTATGGAAAACTTGTAACTCCTCATTTCATTTTAGGTGATACAACAAAAGAATCTGAAACTTCAATAATAAACTTAAGTAAAGAAAATTTTAACATAATACACGAAGGAATGAGAGATGGCGTACTTTTTGGAACTTCTGCTATTTTAAACGTTCCTTACGTGCAAGTAGCTTCAAAAACAGGTACCGCTCAACTTGGAGTCGCTAAAAACAAAGTAAATTCTTGGGTTATGGGCTTTTTCCCATACCAAGCTCCTAAATATGCATTTATTGTGCTTATGGAAGCTGGACCTTCTACAAACAGCGTAGGAGCAGTGTCTGTAATGCGACAACTCTTAGATTGGATGTCAGTAAACACTCCAGATTATTTTAAATAAAAAGCTCAGTTAAATTTAATTAACTGAGCTTTAACTTATTGTAAAAAACGTTTTACGTTTTTGGATTTTCTAAGTTGGCTTTCCATTGCAATCCAACATGCATTTTTAAAATCATTAATTGAAGAAAAATCACTAGGTTTAATTATAGGTAAATAATAAATGTTTATCCTACAAGAACGAATTCCAAATGAATCGTCATCTTTTCCTCTCCATATAACTGGAAAATCAAAGACAATAGGTTGAATTGGCATATTATTTTTCCAAGCCAATCTAAATATCGTATTGCCAAAATCTCTCAACAATATCCCACTTTTCAATACAGATTTTTTTGTTCTACCTCCCTCAGGAAAAATAACCACATTCTTTCCTTTTTTAGATTCTTTTTCTATATCATCATCTAGAATATTTCTGAATTGTTTGTTGTTACGATCTACAGTTATGGCATAATTTTTTATTATATCGCCAAACAACAAAGCTACTATTTTATCTTCCAAAGATGATCTATTTATAAATAAATTTTTTCCTGCAACAATAGTATAAGGATTAATATTCATTGATAAACAACCTAAAAGATAATCTAAAGGAGAAGTATGGTTAATAACAGAAAAAAACTGAACCTTTTCTAACTTTCCATAAAACCTGAGATCAACACCTAGTAAAACTGAGGTTATTAAACAAATAAAATGAAAAAACTTGTAAGGCGGTTTATTTTTATCTGTATTTTTTAACACAATAATTATTGTAGAAAAAAGAATTACTATGGGAACAACAGAAACCAAAAATAAGAGTATTGTGATTAATCCGTCAAGTAATCGTAATTTCTTGATTTTAAAATAATTTAAAAGTTTTCGTGTTAAAGGAATAAGGATCCCTATAAGTATCAAAAAAAATGCCAGATAAGATCCATATACATATTTTGTAATATGCAATGAATTGTTCGTTTGCCAGAATATTTCTTCTACTATAATGGGAATTCCTATTATAAGAACCCCCATAAAACAGGCGACAAGCGCCCATATACTTAATGTTTTTTTCATATAGAGGTTAAATTTAGTTTATTTCAATGTAGATTTCCTCCTTTAGATTAAACATTAAAAGTAATTTAGTCAATAGAAAGTAATACATTAATTTATTGCATATTTATATACTGGTGCTGTATAATAGAGAAATGCGCAAAGCTAGATTATTTTTAATATTGGGTATTTGGATAGCAATTTTACCTTACTTGGGTTTTCCATATTCTTGGAAGAATATTTTATTTACTCTTTCTGGATTAGTGCTTATTTATCTAAGTTATATAATATATAGAGAATCTAAAACAGAAGAAACAAGTAAAATCTCAGAAAATTTTTCAGAAAATAACCACACTGATGAATCATCAAGATCAAACGGGCTAGAGGGATATTACTATCAAGATAGGATAGAAAACTAGTATAAATATAAAAATGTTAGAATTTTTTAAAACAAGACGTACTGCTATAGTAATACTTTTTTTTGCCGGTTTTTTTATTTTTGGTGTTTATGTAGGATCTCACAATAAGCCAGCAATAGATAACATAACGTCTATTTCAAATAAAAATAACCCAACGGAAATAAAAGCTGATTTTGAATCATTTTGGAAAGTTTGGAATACAATAAACGAAAAATATCCTCAAGCAGATAAAATTTCTGACCAAGACAGAGTAAACGGATCTATTTCAGGACTTATTGGATCTTTAAATGACCCATACAGCGTATTTTTTAACCCAAGTGAAACAAAAAAATTTGAAGATGACATTTCTGGATCTTTTAGTGGTATAGGAATGGAAGTCGGCGTTAAAGATAGAATTCTTACAGTAATAGCTCCACTCAAAGATACTCCTGCCTATAAAGCTAATATAAAATCTGGCGATAAAATTTTAAAAATTGATAAAACAATTACTTCAGACCTAACCATTGATGAAGCAATTAAACTTATCCGTGGAGAAAAAGGAACTACTGTATCTTTAACAATCTTCCGCGAAGGAGATAAAGAACCACGAGAAATAAAAGTAATACGAGATATTATCAACGCACCTAATCTAGAGACTGAAATCACCAAAGATGGAATTTTTGTAATTAAACTTTACAGTTTTTCTGCAAATTCAGCTAATCTTTTCCGTGATGCATTAAAAAAGTTTTATGATTCTAAAGCAGATAAACTAATTTTAGATTTGCGAGGAAATCCAGGAGGATATTTAGATGCAGCTGTAGACATATCTAGTTGGTTTTTACCTGCCGGAAAGCCTGTTTTAATTGAAGATTATGGGGATAAAATAAAACAAAAAACATATAGAAGTTTGGGATATGATATATTCAGTGATAAGCTTAAATTTGTTATATTAATAGATAGCGGTTCTGCTTCAGCCTCTGAAATAGTTGCTGGGGCTATGCAAGACTATAAACGCGCTAAATTAGTGGGAACTCAAAGCTATGGAAAAGGTTCTGTTCAAGAAGTCGTAGATATAACATCTGATACTATATTGAAAATAACTGTAGCCAAATGGCTTACACCAAATGGTATCTCAATTTCTGAAAAAGGATTAACTCCGGATTACAAAGTTGAATTTACATCAAAAGATGTTGAACAAAAAAAAGATCCACAAATAAATAAAGCGGTTGAATTATTATTAAATTGGAAATAAAAATAAAAATATGAAAGTTATCTTTTTAAAAGATGTGCCAAGAGTAGGAAAAAAACATGACATTAAAGATATGAACGACGGTTATGCTGTGAATTTTCTGTTTCCAAGAAAACTTGCTGAAATAGCAACACTGAAAGCTATAGCACAGTTGGAAAAAAATAAAAAAGAAATTTTAGTTGAAAGAGAAATCCAAGAAGAACTTCTTGTAAAAAATTTAGAGGAAATAAAAGGTAAACTTATTGTAATAAAAGGCAAAACAAATGAAAAGGGAAGTCTTTTTTCTGCTATTCATAAAAAAGAAATTATAGAAGCAATGAAAAAAGAACACAGAGCTGAAGTTAGTGAAGAATTTCTAATGCTTGAAAAACCAATTAAAGAAATAGGAGATTTTGAAATTCCGATAGAGATTCGTGGCAAAAAATCTTTCTTTAAACTAAAGGTCGAAAGATTATAATAAATTATTAAATTATTATTAAATTTAATAATTAACAAAAAACTATGAATAAAAACAGGGTTGGTTTAATTTTTGGTTCATTTATGGCATTGTTTCATTTAATTTGGAGCTTGATGGTTCTAATAGGCGTAGCTCAAACATTTTATGATTTTATATTTTGGTTGCATATGATTAGTCTCCCTTGGAAAGTAACAGGGTTTACATTAACGCAAGCAATTTCTCTTATTGTTGTAACTTTCGCAATAGGATATTTTATGGGCTATATGATAGCTTGGCTTTGGAATAAATTTAATAAAAAACAATAAAAGGGGAGTAAAAAAACGAAAATTAAGTCTCCTTTAGAGAAGTTCATAACCCAAAAAGTTATGAACTTCTTATGTTTGACAATTAACTATAATAAGTTGTAATATTTAATTAAACAAGAGAACCTTGAAATTTGAAATATAGATTCTCTATAAATTCTATATATTATGTCAAACAGAAATTCGTTTATCAGCTTCTTCATTGTTTTTATTGCAATTTTTTTCTCATTGATAATTATTGTAATAACAGCACTGATTAAAACTAAAATAGAATTGGATCCATCAGATTTTGATGTCTTTCTATTTTTTTTAACTCTTTGTACATTCTCTCTTCTTGGATCATTTTCAACTTTATTTTTAAGTAAAAAATATCTTAAAAAAGATGGCTTACCAATCAAGCCTTTGTCAGGAAAAATATACAAGGTTATAAAGTATATTGATAATTTTGAAACAGATGAAAATAAAAATAATTGTTTCAGATTCAGAGCTCAAGAATTGTTGCGCGACGAAAAGGGAACATTAAAAGAAGCCAATAGATTAAGAGATGAATTTTTTCTACCACCAATTCTTCATGTATGGATGAAGGCCGGATCAAGACCTCAAGAAAATAGAATTTATTTTACTTATGAAGAAATTTCTTCATCAAACAGAACTGTATTCTTAAAATTCTATGAAGAATTAAATCATTAAAAAAAACGCGACCCTTTCGGATCGCGTTTTTTATTAGAAAATATTTTTTATTAAACAACATTCACAACTTTCTTTACTACTGTTTTATTATTGAATGAAATTTTTCTCTTTGAACCAAACTTAATTGTTCCGGGTTTTAATGCAAATAGGGTATGATCTTTGCCCATGCCTACATTAGTACCAGCCATAATAGCCGTTCCACGCTGACGAACGATTATTGATCCGTGTTGAGCCTTTTGACCATCAGCAAGCTTAGTACCAAGATACTTTGGATTAGAGTCTCTTAAATTTTTGGCGGTTCCGCCGGCTTTTCTATGTGCCATATTGTTTTTGTATTATTAAATGATAAAATTCTTTATAACTTATGTCAGTGAAGTATATATAATTCTATGGAAAAAATCAAGCATTTTTTTGAAAGTGAGCAGGGAAAAGACATTTTAATAGTTTCAATCGTTATCTTGGTTGGCTTAGGTTCATTTGAGCTTGGTAGATTATCTAAGAAAAACCCGTCAGATGGCCTTAAAATCGAATATACAGACAAAAATACCGATATTACAGATTCTTGAGGCATCTAATTCATATAATGAGCTTAAAATACAGGATTTATCGCAAAAAAGCCAAGAAGTAGGTTCAAAAAAATATTTTGCTTCAAATAGGGGGCAAAAATATTATTCAATTGGCTGTTCAGCTGGAAAAACAATTAAACAAGAGAATAGAATTTATTTTTCTACTCCTTCCGAAGCAGAACAGGCGGGGTATACTATCTCAAGTTCATGTAATTAAACCTTAATTTTAAGGGGGAAGAGCTATATTTAGAATTAACCCAGTGTCGCACAATATATGTTTTGGTATAGTGCTTTTTATCTAATATATACGTAAAGGCTAATTTAAGTCTTTTAGCTCTACTTTAGATATCACTAATTAATTAATATTGATCGTTGGAGCAGTTCTT
>JBAQNK010000050.1:0-4025 GCA_049303695.1 Minisyncoccia bacterium
TTATTGATTGAAGATTTAGAAAAATTTATTGCGCCGATGAGAGAGAAAAGAAAAGAGTTTGAAAAAGATATTCCGAAGATTTTAGAAATTTTGAAAAAAGGGGGAGAGAGTGCAAAGGCCGTAGCTTTTAAAAAGATGGAAGAAATTCGAGAGAAAGTGGGTGTAAAAATTTATTAAATTATAAAAAAGATTACTTGTCCCGTTATAAATTCAATTAACAGGGCAAAAAGAAAAAATATTATTAATTAAAATTTATAATGGGATGCAAAACAGAATTTATATAAAAGATTTAAAAGATCATGTTGGAAAAGAAATAATTATAGCAGGCTGGGTAGATATCAGACGCGATCAAGGTAAAATGGTTTTCTTTGATATGCGCGATATGTCTGGAAAAGTGCAATGTGTTACTTTGCCAAATCATGTAGAAGCTATAGAAAAAGCTAAAGAAATAAGGTCAGAATGGGTTTTAAAAGTTACAGGCATTGTAAACAAGCGCCCAGAGAGAAATGTTAAAGCTGGCGTAATAAACGGCGATGTTGAGCTTGAAGTTACAGATATTGAAGTTTTCAATAAAGCAGAAACTCCTGCGATAGATATTTCAACTGATGGATATGAAATAGGCGAAGAGCACAGGTTGGAAAATAGATATCTTGATTTACGCAGAGAAAGAATGCAGAAAAATATTCGCAATAGGCATAAGGTTGCAAAATTAATCCGTGATTATTTAGATAAAGAAAATTTTACAGAAATAGAAACTCCAATACTTTCAAAATCAACAGCCGAAGGCGCACGAGATTTTATTGTTCCTTCTCGTTTAGATCAAGGAAAGTTTTATGCATTGCCTCAGGCTCCTCAACAATACAAGCAGCTTTTGATGGCTTCCGGAATGGAAAGATATTTTCAGATGGCAAAATGTATGCGTGATGAAGATTTGCGTGGAGACAGACAGCCAGAATTCACTCAGCTTGATATGGAAATGAGTTTTGTTGATAGAGAAGATGTGATGAATTTAAACGAAGCTTTATTGATTGAAATTGTTTCAAAACTTTATCCAGATAAAGAAATACAAGAAATCCCATTTCCAAGAATTTCATATAAAGAAGCGATTGAAAAATATGGCAACGACAGGCCAGATTTAAGAAAAGATAAAGAAAATAAAAATCTCTTGGCTTTTTGCTGGGTAATAGATTTTCCATTTTTTGAAAAAGCAGATGATAAAAATAATCCTCAAGCAGAAGGCGAGTGGACATTTACACACAATCCGTTTTCTGCAGCACAGCCAGAATTTCATGATGATTTATTAAATAAAAAAAATATTCCCAATATTCTCACCAATCAATATGACATAGTTCTAAATGGTTTTGAAATCGGTGGTGGCTCTATTAGAAACCACGAGCCTGAAGCTCTCCTTGCTGTTTATGACATTATGGGAGTTAAGAAAGAACAAGTTGAAAAGAATTTATTTTATATGCTTGAAGCGTTCAGATCAGGAACTCCTCCGCATGGAGGAATCGCTTGGGGCTTTGACAGATTGATGATGTTGCTTGAAAATGAGCCGAATATTCGTGAAGTCATGGCATTTCCAAAGAATGGCGAAGGCAAAGACTTAATGATGAAATCGCCTTCTGAAATCGAAGAAAAGCAATTAAAAGAATTAGGAATTAAATTAGGAAAATAATTTATGGAGTTAAAAAATAAAACAGTAATTATTACAGGCGGAACAAAAGGGCTTGGAAAAGCGCTTGCACTTTCTTTTTTAAAAGAAAATTCACATGTTGTAATTTGTGCTAGAAATGAAGAAGAATTATTAAAAACACCAGAAGGAATTTTAGGAATTAAAGCAGATGTAACTAAAGAAAAAGATTTAGAAAGGGTAATGAAAATTACAAAAGAAGAATTTGGACAAGTGGACATTTGGATTAATAACGCTGGAATTTGGTTACCTCATGCTTTTGCAGAAAATTTTGATATGGAAAAAGTTAGAAAGATGTTTGATGTAAATGTTTTCGGATTAATGGAGGGTTCTAGAATTGCTTTACGAGAAATGAAAGAAAAAAAATCAGGAATGATTATTAATATAATTTCAAACAGTGCTTTGCTTGGCAGACCTATGAGTTCTATGTATTGCGCAAGTAAATGGGCTGTAAATGGTTTTGCTAAATCAATTAGAGAGGAAAATGATAATATTTCAATATTATCTATATATCCAGGAGCAATGAAAACTGATATTTTTTATCCAATAAAGTTTGATGACTTTAATGATTTTATGGAACCAGAATATGTGGCAGAAAAAATTGTATCAAATGTAAAAAAAGAAAATCCAGAAGAAGAACTTTTAATAGAGAAATAAAAAATTAAAAAAGTATATAATAAAAATATGAAAATAACTTTTAAAAATAATGTAAAAGAAATAAACGAGGATACGCTTTTTGTTGTCATCAGTTCAAAGAATAAAGATGAAGTTGTCAGAGAAAATGCAGTAAAAGTTCTTTATTTGAAATGCGATGAGGCAGAAAAAATGAATTTGAGAAAGTTATTTTTACTTGTGCGTAAAATGGTAGTAATGGCAAAAAATGCAAAAGCTCAAAAAATCGCTTTAAATTTTAATGATTTTAAATTCAAGAAAATAAATCTTTCTGAACAAGAGCTAGGAGAAATCATCGGCTCACAGCTTGATTTTGCAAATTATGAATTTACTGATTACAAGACTCCGCCAGAAGAAGGCTTTTCTTTTATAACAGAAGTTTATATTTTAAATGCAAAAGAAGATGAACAAAAATTTATCTTGAAAGGAAATATTATTGCTGATGAAGTAAATAAAACAAGAACTCTTTCAAATACTCCGGGTGGAGACATGACTCCAGAAATTTTGGCTCAAAAAGCAAAAGAAGCAGTAAAAGGCACATCTGTAAAAGTAAAAATACTTGGCGAGAAAGAAATGGAAAAACAAAAGATGCAAGCGATACTTTCTGTCGGCCGCGGCTCAGATGAAGAATCAAAATTCATAATTATGGAATATATGGGCGGATTAAAAGACGAAAAGCCTATTGTTCTTGTCGGTAAAGGTGTGACTTTTGACGCTGGTGGAATAAATTTAAAATCATCTTCTTCTCTACTTGGTATGAATATGGATATGTCTGGTGGAGCTTCGGTCATTCATACCATAGCTCTCGTTGCAAAAATGAAATTAAAAAAGAATGTTATCGGGCTTATTCCTTCAGTTGAAAATATGGCATCAGGGAAAAGTTATCGCCCTGGAGACGTCATCAGGTCAATGTCAGGAAAAACTATTGAAATATTAAATACTGATGCAGAAGGCAGAGTTATCTTGGCTGACGCTTTGACTTATTCTCAAAAATATAATCCTGAAGTTGTTATTGATATAGCTACTCTTACAGGCGCAGCATGCGTCGCCCTTGGCGAGAGGGCAACTGCTCTTTTCACGGAAGATGATGATTTGTCAAAAATTTTAGAAAAAACAAGCGAGAGAACAGGAGATTATGTTTGGCGTTTGCCGATGTGGGAAGAATATGAAAATGAAATAAAAGGAAATCTTGGTGATTGGTCAAATGTTCACAATAAAGATTCTCGTTATGGCGGAGCTATTTATGGAGCAGTTTTCCTTCATCAATTTATAAAAGGCAAAGACAAAGACGGAAAAGTTCTGAAGTGGGCGCATTTAGACATTGCCCCTCGCATGACATCTATGGCAGGAGAAAATCTTTCAGGAGGCGCGCTCGGCACACCTGTCCGACTTTTGTATAAATTTATAGAAGAATATAAATAAATTAAATAAAAAATAAAAAACCGCGGTTGGATAACCGCGGTTTAGCTTTTTAAATTCCTTTTCAAGGTATAAAACCTCTTTAGGGAACATGAGGATCAATCAACTAATAACAAATTAAAAACACAAATAACAAACATCCTTAACAAACATGAAAAAAGTAACAAATGAATAAAGTAAATAAAGTTTAATTTAAACCCCTTAAAAAAAACTTTAAGGACTATAAAACAAGGATATTCAC
>JBAQNK010000051.1:0-1698 GCA_049303695.1 Minisyncoccia bacterium
TTTTGCCAAAAGATGTTGTGTTTATCACAGATTCTTTAGGGGATATTTTAGAAGGAAATGAATGTGGTGTTAAATCTATTGGTGTAACCTGGGGACTTCATGGCAGAGAAACGTTAAAAAAAGGCAACCCTGTTGCAATCATTGATGATCCTAGAGATTTGGAAGGTGTCATAAATAATGTGTTAAAATAAGATTATGCAGAAGTTTTATACAAAAAATAGAAAAGGTTTAAATATAGTTGGGAATATTTTAGTTCCTGAAAATCTAAAAGGTTTGTCTTTCGTAATGCACGGGTTAGGTGGATATAAAGAAGAACTTCATATAGAATTAATGGCTAATATTCTTTTTGAAAATAATTATATTGTTATAAATTTTGATGCTACAAATTCCAAAGGAGAAAGTGAAGGAAAATATGAAGATGCAACAATGGAAAAACACTATGAAGATTTAGTTGATGTTATTAATTGGGCAAAGACACAAATTTGGTATAAAGAACCATTTATTTTAGCTGGTCATAGTATGGGTGGATATGCTGTTGCAAGATATGCAGAAGAATTTCCATTAGAAGTAAAAGGAGTATTCCCATTTGGAGCAGTTTTTTCTGGTAAAGATATTTTTGAAACTTATAAAAAATTTAGACCAGAAGAACTTAAAAACTGGGAAGAAACAGGTTGGACATATAGGACAAGTAAATCAAAACCAGAATTTGAAATGAAACTTCCTTGGTCTCACATGGAAGAAAGATTAAAACATGATTTGAAACCAATGGTAGATAAAATTACTATGCCTATATTATTTGTTGCAGGAGAAAATGATCATAGTTGTCCACCAAGCGATCAAAAGAAATTTTATGATCTACTTCCAGAAAATACAACAAAAGAATTTCATGTTGTAAAAGGAGTTGGGCATGTATTTCGTGAATCTCAACATTTAGATCAACTAAAAGAAATTTTTGATAGTTGGTTAAAGAAATTAAACTAATTTAATGCACCATATTTATCATACAGAGGGTTTAATATTGGGAGGCAGGAATTTCGGGGAAGCGGGAAAGTATTATTCTATCTTTACTCGTGATTTAGGAATGATCTATGCTTCAGCTCAAGGCGTGAGGAAAATATCTTCTAAGCTTCGTTTCGTATTGCAAGATTTTTCTTATGTAAAAATTGATCTTGTTCGTGGAAAAGACTTTTGGAGATTAACGAATGCCGCCAAAACAAATATGCTTGAAAGTGTTTCTAAAAAACCCGAAACTCTTTTTGTCTTTGCAAATGTTTCGCGCCTGTTGAAACGCTTGCTGGCTGGGGAAGAAGCTAATAAAGAATTGTTTGCTGACTTGTTAAACGGTTTATCTATTTTAGAAAAAGCTGAAACACAAGAAGATTTGCGTAATGTTGAAGCTATTATTGTGCTTAGAATATTAAATAATTTAGGTTACATAGGAGGAAATGATATATTAAAAAATCTTATTAAATCACCGTTTGGAGATGAATTAATATTTGAAGTTGGGAAAAGTCGTGCAAAGATTTTGTCTGAAATAAATAAAGCTTTAAAAGAGACGCACCTTTAAAATGTGATATAATTGGAAAGTGCCTCAAGATGACAGGGAAAAATTAAACAGGTTAGAAGAATTGAAAAGTAAGCTTTTCAGTAAAACTTACAAAATGCGAGACATGACGCACGGAGGTTTTTCCCGTCAAA
>JBAQNK010000052.1:0-10837 GCA_049303695.1 Minisyncoccia bacterium
GGGTATACAAAACAATTTTCAAATTATTTTTCTGAAAATAAATTGGACATTAAAGATTTTAAGGAAAAAGCAAAATTGGAAATGAAAAATAAAATAAGTGATGGAAGTTTTATAGAAAAAGAAAATGTTTTACATAATCCTGTTACAGAAAATACTTCAATTGTTCTTTACGGAATAAACAAATGGGCTGATGAAAATAAAATAGATGCAGTAATACATATACATTTTAACGACTATCCAAGAAAAACTAAGTGGACGGTGGGGAAATATAAAGGTTTTGCTATTTATATGCCCGATAAACAATTTTTAAATAATAAAAAAAGTCAAAAAATTGCTTCTAATATTTATTTGCAACTTTCAAAAAAATATACTCCTAGTAATTATAAAAAAGAACTTGGTGGTTTGGTTCCAGAGCAAAAGCTCATCGCAATAGGAGCAAATCATACGTTGCAAGCAAATGTCGGTGCTGTTTTGGTTGAGTATGGTTATATTTATGAAAAAAGATTTAAAACGCTTAATTCTCGTAAACAAGAATATAAAAAAATGGCTATTTTGACGGCAAATGGCATTATAAATTCTTTTTATCCAAACACCCAGACCTCGCGTTAATAATGCGAGGTCTGGATTACAGTTTATTTACCTAATATTTTTAGAGCTTCACGAATTTTAAAATTAGTGTCTCCTTCAGTGGGAATATTTTTTAATGCTTCACGAGCATCTCCTTGTGAATAACCTAAAGATTTTAGAGCCTCAAGTGCATCTAGCTCGTTTTGAAGGGAGCTGTCCCCATTATCTTTACCCATTTTATCTCTCAACTCAATAATCATTTTTTCTGCAGTTTTTCTTCCGATTCCTGAAATCTTTGTGAGGTAAGAAGTATCACCAGTTGCTAGTGCTTTTTTAAGAGTTTCAATTGAAGCAACGCTTAAGATAGTTAATCCAGATTTTGGACCTATTCCAGAAACATTTATAAGCATTTCAAAAAATTCTAATTCTTTGCGTTCTGTAAATCCATACAAATCAAGGGCATCTTCGCGGACGTGTAAATGAGTCCACAGTGAAATTTCATCGCCAATTTTTTTAGCTTTTGAAAGTGTGTCAGAAGAAATACTGATTTTATAGCCTACTCCACTCGTTTCAACTATTAAAAACTTGTCAGTTTTTAATGTTATTTTTCCTTTTATACTACCAATCATGCGTTAATTATAGCATATTGCATTGTTACCCCATAAGTTGCTTTTTGAAAAGTTTTTTGTTATATTTCATTTATGCCAATAACAAAATCAGCAAAAAAAGCGGTTCGCGGTTCTCTTCGAAAGAAGGCGCAAAATGATCGCTGGAAGCGTTCAATGAAAGAAGTTATTAAAAAGATTGAGAAAACTGCCAAGAAAGACAAGGCTGAAGCTAGTAAATTCTTGAGTTCTGCTTTTCAAATAATAGACAAATCAGCTAAAGGAGGCGTTATTAAAAAAAATAATGCTGCTAACAAAAAATCTCGTTTATCAAAACTAGTTAAGTAGTTTTTATGAGTAGTCATCTCTTAGAATTCTATGGAGAAGAGTGTCCGCACTGTGTGCGAATGCATGATTTGGTCGTGCGTTTAGAAAAGGAAGAGGGAATAAAAGTTGATGCTATTGAAGTTTGGAATAATAAAGAAAACGAAAAACGTTTGATTGATCTTGATAAAGATTTTTGCGGAGGTGTTCCTTTTTTTTATAATACAAAAACAAAAAAATGGATTTGTGGAGACACAGATTATGAAGAATTGAAATCTTGGGCGCAAGATAAATAATATGTTTATAGTAAAAATACTGTCTACTATTACAGTATTTTTTTTGTGTTTAGAAGTTCTTCTTTTCAAAAGTATAGATTTAATATAAATTTTAAAAAATAAAAAATATCGCTTTTAAGGCGATATTTTGTAGTTGTTTTTATCTTTCAATCTTTATTTCTGGGACACAGAATTCTTGTCCTTTTTCTGTAGCATACAATTCTTTTAATTTGTTTTCGATTTTTAGCAAATCTGACTGAATGTCAGTTGAAGAGTTTTTAAACATTATGGTTAGTTTCCTTTCATTTTTTCTAGTAAAATGAATTTTTCCACTACCCCTCATTACAAAAGCGTTTATTTCTTTTTCTTTCAAAAAATTAAAACCCTCTTTGCTTTGAGGATCAAATTTTATGTCTTTAGAAATAACGAGTTCCATGGTGTGTAATATTCCCATATTTTTCGCTATATTATCTATAAGAGAAAAATTAAATTCTTCATCTTTGTATTCTTCGTGAAGCACTCCGATTTCATCAAAGTATTTCTTTGCGTCTTCCATTATAAGAATGGTAGGATAAAACTTTTTCATATTCATGTTTTTAAAAGGTTATTTTTATTAGTTCTTTTAAATATCCCAAGAGATACTTAAAATAACCAACAAAAACAACCAGAACCATTTCTTATATTTTAGCATATATTAAGTTTTTAGTCAAAAGAGTTTTCTTTTTACAGAATTTGTTTTAAGAAAGTATTCAATTCTTCGCCCTTTATTTCTCTAAAAGTATTTGGTTTTAATTTATTTAAATTTATATTCATGATTCGGATTCTTTTTAAATCAGCAATTTCTTGGAAAAGAGCAGAACACATTCTGCGTATTTGATGTTTTTTCCCTTCAGTTAAAGTGATTCGAAAAGCAAAATCATTTATTATTTGTACTTTACATTGTTTAGTTTTGTATCCTTCAATATTTACTCCAGCCTCCATTTTTTGTTTGAAATTTGAACGAAGTTTATTTGAGGTTTTTACTACATATTCTTTTTCGTGAATATACTTAGGATTTAACATTTTGTCTGTAATTCTTCCATCATTTGTGAGAATAATTAGTCCATGAGAATTTTTATCAAGACGTCCGATAGGGAATACATCACTTGGCATTCCAGTAGCTTTTATGTTTTCTTTTATATCTTTTTCATCTTCCCCTGGTGAATGAGTTATTATTCCAATTGGTTTATTGTATGCAAAATAAACATAAACTTTAGGATTTTTTTCTCCTTTTATTTCAACTTTATCTTTTTCGTTTATTTTATCTCCAAGTGATGCAACTTTGCCATTAATAAAAACCTTCTTATTTTTAATAAGTTCATCTGCGCCTCTACGAGTAGAAATGTTTTTTAAGGCTAAATATTTATTTATTCGCATTGGGTATAGTTGATTATTCATATCTTAGTGCGTCTATTGGGTTTAGTTTTGAAGCGCGACGAGCTGGGTAATATCCGAAGATAATACCAATTCCAGCTGAGACGCTAAATGCTAGTATAACAGAAGATAGAGAAACTTGTGTTTGTATTATTCCGAGTGATGTTACTGCAAAAGAGATGAGCCATCCTAAAACAACTCCGATTATTCCACCAGCAAAAGTTAAAGCTACGGCTTCTATTAGAAATTGCATACTAATATCACGCTTTTTTGCACCTATTGCTTTTCTTAACCCAATTTCTTTTGTGCGTTCTGTTACGGTAGTAAGCATCATATTCATGATTCCAATCCCTCCAACTAAAAGAGAAATAGAAGCAATGGCTGCCAAGAAAATTGTAAAAGTGTTTATTATTTGAGAAAGAGTACTCAATATATCTTCTTGAGAGATTATTGAAAAATCGGCTTCATCAACACGATGTTTATTCATAAGAGAGGTTGTTATGTTTTCTTTTACTTGTGTCATCAGATTTTTATCTGCAACACTTACACTCATTGTTGTAAGATAATCAGCCCCTGAAAGAACTTTTTGCATAGTTGAAAGTGGAATAAAAATCATATCATCTGGACTTGAATATTGGTACCCACCTTTTGATTCCAATATTCCGACAACATTAAAATTTACTTTATTGATTCTTATTGTTTTACCCATTGGATCTTCTTCCCCAAAGAGATCAGTTGCGGCTGTTGCCCCAAGAACTGCTTGTCTACCAATACTTCTTTGATTTGCGTCAGAAATAAAAACTCCATTTGAAACATTTATATTATGTATAAAAGCGTAATCAGGTATGGCTCCTGTTATTGTCGTATTTGTATTGTTCCCAATTTCAGAAACCACTTGAAATCTGCGAGAAACTTCAGGAGAAATACCAGCTACTCCGTCTACTTGTTTTATCAGATCTGCATCTTCGTTTTTTAAAGTTTGAGCAGCTCCTCTACCAGAAGATATTATTCCTCTTCCTGGCTGTACAACACCAGGCATGATGGTAAGCAAATTTGAACCAAGCCCCTCAATGCTTGATTGTATTGAAGCTTTTGCCCCGTTGCCGATTGAAATCATTGCTATGACAGAGGCTATCCCTATCACGATTCCAAGCATAGTAAGACCAGAGCGCGCTTTGTTTGCTGAAAGTGATGAATATGTTTCTTTTAAAATATCAGTTATTTTCATATTGTGTATTTAATTATTCTTTTAACATGTGTCGTTCTGTCTTCAATTAACATTCCATCTTTTATAAAAAGAATTCTGTCAGCATGTTCTGCTACATCTTGTTCGTGAGTAATAAGAATTATTGTACGTCCTAACTCTTTGTTTAATTTTTGGAAAGTTCCTAAAACTATTTCTCCAGTTTTTGAATCAAGATTTCCTGTTGGTTCGTCTGCTAATATCATGGACGGATTATTTACAAGAGCTCGAGCTATTGCTACACGTTGTGTTTGTCCTCCTGATATTTGATTTGAAAAATGGTAAAAATGTCCTTCATCAAGACCAGCGGAAGTTAGTGATTCTTTTGCTCTTTTCTCTCTTTGTGTTGGTGGTATGCCATCATAAATCAAAGGCAACATCACGTTTCTTAAAACCGTAGTTCTAGGTAGTAGATTAAACGCTTGGAAGACAAAACCAATTTTATCTCTCCTGATGTCGGCAAGTTGGTCGTCTGTTAATGTAGAAACATCTTTACCGTCAAGAAGGTACGTTCCAGAAGTTGCATTATCAAGAGCGCCCAAGATGTGCATTAAGGTAGACTTACCAGAACCAGATGGTCCCATTATAGCAACAAATTCACCGTCTTTTACAGTAAAAGATACGTTGTTTAATGCATTAAATTCAACATCTCCAGTCTTATATGTTTTTATAATATTTTTTATTTCAATCATATTTATTTAGTGTCCTGGGATACCACCACTTTTATTTCCACTAGGTGAGCCAAACATGCTTGGTGTTGAAGTTGTCTTTGCTGTAGTGGTTGATGATATTGTGCGGACGATTATTTCATCTCCCTCGTTTAATCCTGAAATAATTTCAGTTTGTATGTCATTTGAAATTCCAACTTTTACAGGAATTCTTTTTGGAGTTGCTGTTGAAATTGAACCTATTGTTTTGTCTGTAGAAAGGGAAAGAGGCGAATCAAATTTTTCAACATAGCTATCTCCGTTTTTTGATTTTACAGCACTGTTTGGCGCGAGTAGTACATTTTCTTTTGTGTCAGTTGTAATTGTTGCTGATACAGTCATTGCTGGTTTTATTCTTTCATCTTGTGTATCGAAACTTATTTTTACATTATAAGTAACAACTCCTTGGTCTATCGTCCCGACAGAATCGATTTCTTCAACTTTTCCATCAATATTCAAGCCTTCAACTGCATCAAATGTTAGTTTAGAGATGTTCCCAACTTTTATTTTTGCTACATCAACTTCATTTAAAGAAATTTCTGCTAATTGTTTTTTTGTAATTATTGTTCCAATTATTGAATTTGAACTTATTGAATCTGATTTTTTTATATCTATATTAGCTATTGTCCCATCAAATGGTGCTCGAATATAATAATCAGAAAGTTTATCTTTTGCGTCTTGTAGTGCGTTCTCTTTTTGTTTAACAGAAAGCATTGATCCTTGTATGTCTAAATCAGAATTCACGAAAGCATCCTTATTGTTTTTAATTGTTGTTTTTATTGAGAGTAAATTTGAAAGATGGCCGTTCATTGTGTTTATGTATGTAGACAATGTATTTTGTGAAGAAGTATATTCAGAAGTTCTTCCAGTATCTTCTGCTAAATAATCTACAAAATTACGAAAGTTTTTTAATGCATCAGATAGTGCCTTTGTTGTTTCATAAGTTTCATTAATAATTTTTTCTAGATCACTTTTATCAGAATATCTATCAAGAAGTCTAAAATTTGTTCTATTTTTTTCAAATATATTTTTTGCACTGTAATATGATGTTTCTGCTGTTTTTCGATAATCTAATGTAACATCACCACTAATTCTTGCTGTATTTTCTGACAGATTATCATTAGCAAAAAGATCTTCAATTCCAGTGACAATAGAAGGCATGTCTATAAAAGCTGAGGAAACTGTGTTAAATCCATCATCGTATGCTTGTGTTAAATCTGAATTTAAATTTTCGTTTGAATTTTGTATTTTTAGTTTTTCTAAAGATAGTTTTGAGTTTTCTAGATTTATTTCTGCGTCGCGCACTAATTTTTGAGCATCTCTGGCATCTAGCTGTGCTATGAGCGTACCTGAATTAACTCTTTGTCCAGTTATAGGAGCTATGTATATTACATCTCCAGATACCTTAGATTTTATATCTATTTGATTTGAAGCAGAAACTTGTCCGCTTCCAGAGATAGAAGATATTATTGTTCCTCTTTCTATTTTTGATGTTATATAACGAACTTCTCCAGAAGTATTATTAATTTTTCCGTATATCCAATAACCAAACATTAAAATTATTATTAAAAAGACTATACTTTTTATTTTATTTGCAATGATATATGTTTTAATTTTATTGAGGTAGTTTTTCATTTGTTTGTATTTGATTTAAAAAATCTGGGGCTGGCATTATTCTAATAAATTTTGCTTCAATTTGACCTTTCTCGTCAGGAGATCCTATTGTTACGATAAAATCGTCTAATTTTAAATCTTTTGCTGTAATATTTTCTTGTATCTTTTGTATTTTTGTATTATCTTTTATTAAAATAACTTTTTCTGTATTATCTTTATCTTGTACGATTATGGTTGGTAATTCTATTTTAATTATTTTTCCAATTGATCCGTGAGCGTTTGGAAAATTATCTTCACCCAAAAATGGTGGCTTATTGGGTTTCATTCCAAAATTTCGTTCATAATTTTCTCCCCAAGCGCGTCCGAACGAAGCTTTATGGAATCCAACTGAAACTCCTGCAGAAAAAATAAGTATTATTATAATAAAAATTCCAATCCCATACAAAGCACCAATTAAAACTTTTGATTCAAAAACTTTTTCCAATTTTTCTTTTATTTTTTTCATATAATTTATATTCTTATACTATATTGATAATTAAACTGACCTTTAATAATTTGTTTCAAAATAAAATGTAATGATAAAAAGAAAATAAAAATAGATCCAAAAGATAGTAATAAACTGACGGTAGGTAAGGATTCAGCAATTGAATATACTAGTTCTTTCCAAGAAGAAGATAATGCTCCACTTGATAGAATCAGTGAAAGATATTCATAAAAGCCTGATTGGGTGAAATCAGATATAAGCATTTTAAATGCTGGGATAAGACCTACAAAGGAAATAATCCCAATAAAAGAAAAAACATACAATTTAATGTTTGTAAAATGTTTATCGCGCAATTCTATTTTTTTGCAAATATGCTGAGTCAGGTTTGGCTCAGGAGCATATTTTATTTTATAAAAAGCTTTTTTAATATTTTCTTCCATACTCTTATATACGTATAACAGAGATGTTTTGGTGCAAACTATTTTAGAAAAATATCACGGTCTTTCTTAAATAAGAAAATGGCAATATAAAAAATTGTGTAAGTTATGAAGAAGGCAGATAAAACATCAATTGAATAATGTAAATGTCCCATTAACACGATTGTTCCAAAAATAAAAGATAAAACAAGAAAAATATATCTGAGAATTTTATTTTGCCAAAAGATTAAAGCCATAAGAAATGGAATCCCTGTATGTCCAGAAAAAAACAAATCTCCGCCAAACGTGAATTTACTGATTAAACTTCCCATATCTACCGCTGCTTGAGTAGGGAATGGTCCAAGGTGTGTCAAACTTATAAAAACGGCTCTTATTATGGTAAAGATTGCTAGACTTTTTATTGTGAAGGGAATTTTTTTAGGATTATATAAACATAATAAGGTTATAAATATAAATAGAGCAATTGCGCCATAACTAAAAATCCAATTAACATTAAAAACAGGAATATTGCTTAAAATAATATCCGTTACAGGAGAACTGGCTTTTTCTGTGGCGTATGTGCCAGCATAAAAGTTTATTATCAAACTAGCGAACAAAAAAGCAAAAGAAATTATTGAAGACAATATGATTTCTTTGTCTTTAGCATAGTTTCTATAATTTTCTTTTAGTTTTTTCATGATTTTTATCTTATGTCTTTGTGTTTTTTGATAGCTGATTTATGGAATATAGTTTCAGAAAAGAATTGTGAAATATAAATGATTGAGTTTTTTAATAATCCATCTTTAATAAGTCGTCTTCCTGAAGTATACATAGAGAATTTTAATTTAAATTTTACCTTTCCAAATTTACTTGCCCGTCTTGCTGTATTTGTGTCTTCACCAAAGAATTCTATGTTTGTGTCATAACCATTCATTTTTTCTAAAGTTTCTCTTTTAATTGCAAAATTACCACCTACTGCCATATATCCCATAATCCAATATATTGGCATTGCGATAATCCAATAAGTTTTTACTAAAAATGAATGTAATTTTGAAATATCATAGTAAATATAAGGGCCACTTAAGCATACAAGATTTTTATCTTTTTTAAATTCAGAAATTATTTGATCAACCCACCCAGTAGGCATTTGTGTATCGGCATCTATATTTGCAAGAATATTTCCAGTTGATTCTACAAAACCTCTTTGACGTGCTTTTGTGATGCCTTTGCTTTCTTCTTTTACAACGCGAACTTTGGAAAAACTTTTTGCTATTTCTCCTGTACGATCAGTACTTGCATTATCAATAACAATAATTTCATGGAATTTGCCGTTAGAATTTTTTATCGCATGTTCTAAACACGCTCCAATATATTTTTCTTCATTGTATGCTGGTATTATTAAACTTATTTTTAAATTTTCTTCCATAAGTTTATTTAACTTTTAAACGTAGCATTTTTATTATCTGATAAAATGGTCCCCAAAATCCTATTGTTTTTGCGATATCTGTCCACATTTTAATTTCACCCTTAATTCCTGTCCACATTCCATATTTTGTTGCCTTGTAAGGACTTATAACATTATTCCATGTGACGACTTTAATTCTAAATTTGTTTGATATAATTTTTTTATTCATAAATGATTCTAATCCAAATCCTGGAAGAGATTCAATTTTTTCTAAACTATCAGACAGTATCTTTCTAGGTAAAACTCTTTCTCCAGAAATATAATCAAGTCCTATTTTTTTCCAAAATCCCGGAGTATTTTTTCGGAGACTAATAGTGACATCAGCAATTCCTTGGAGTACTGGTTCTACTGAAGAAGTTATATTAGCTTGAGTTAAACCTATTAAATCGGCATCCAAAAGGAGAATAAAATCTCCTGTAGATTTTTTTATTCCAGTTGAAACTGCAGCACTTTTTCCGCGGTTCTTGGGGTGAATAATTAAAGAAACATCTTGGTATTTTTTTACTACATTTTGTGTGTTGTCAGCAGATCCGTCATCAACTACAATAATTTCATTTATAAGAGGATGTCTGATAACTGCTTTTAATACTCCTTCTATTCGATTTTCTTCGTTATATGTTGGAATAATACAAGAAATTGTTTTCATTTTATTCTTTTATTTCAATAATTTTATTTTGCGCGTATTTTCTAATTAAAAAATATATTATTACGAAAACAACGCCGATCACACCTATTATTATACCAGTAAATTTAACATATTTAGCCATAAGTTCATAGGAACGGCCGAAATAATATCCAATTGTTAGAAACACTCCATATTGGAAAATGCTCACTGTTAAAGCAGAAAAAGCAAATTTTTTATAAGGAAGTTTTGTTGCTCCAGCACTAACAAGGAGTGGGATGGAAAATCCGTATGCAAGTTTACTGAAAAACATAGTTTTGACTGGGTGAGTATCCCATAAATTTTTTATATGATTTATATTTTTTGAAAAAAAGTTTGATTTTGATTTATATTTTTCTATAATCTTGGGTTTGTTGCTAGATTTTCCAATATAATAAAGAAGGGTATCTATAAAAAAATCTCCAAGTATAAGTAATAAATAAGAAGGGAATATTGATAAATATCCGAGATGGATAAAAAATCCAGCTATTATTGCAACGATAGGTCCTTCTAAACAAGCTATTGGAAAAAGTAATATATATCGATAAGTTAAAAGTAGTTGTAAAATTATACTTGATTCAAACATAGATCTTATTATACTAAATTATTTTACGAAGCTCTAAGATTGCTCGGCGGTGATAACTTTTAACGGTATTTAAAGGTTTGTTTAAGATTTTACCTATTTCATCAAAAGTCATTTCTTCTTGATAGTGAAGCACTAAAATTGTTTTGTAATATATTGGTAATTGATCCATTAATTTATTTAGAAGGGAAGAATCTTGTATTTTTTGTAAGGCTTCGTCAGGTAATAAATTTTCATCAAGGATTGTTTCAGAAAAAGAACCAGCATCATTTTCTTGTTCTAAATCAGAAAAATTTAAATGTTTCTTTCTTCGTAAAAAATCTGTAACGGAATTTTTTGCAATAGTAAAAATCCAAGTTTTAAAACTTGCTTTTGTTGGTTTGAAATTTCTAATATTTTTCCATGCTTTTATAAAAACTTCTTGAACTATGTCGGATGCATTATCTTTGCTGGTTAATCGTGCGACGTAGTTATAAAGTG
>JBAQNK010000053.1:0-4573 GCA_049303695.1 Minisyncoccia bacterium
AAATAAAACAAAAGCGATAATTGCAAGCATTACTAAAAGAGGAAGAATGCTGAATTTAAAATCTTTCACTCTATTTTTTGCCCAAGAAAGCCAAGCTGCAAAATAAATAATGAAACCGAATTTCAAAATTTCCACGGGCTGAAATCTTGTAAATCCCAGATCAATCCATCTTTGAGCGCCTCCGTGACTCCAACCTAAATGAGGAATAAAAACAGCAGCAGTAATAGCGATAGACCCTATAAAAATAAAAAGCGCGTATTTGCGCCAAAATTTATAATCTATTTTAAGTGAAAAATACATTCCAATAATTCCAAAACCTAAGCCTAAAACTAATTGACTAAAAAGAACGCTATAAAATTCTTTAGCGCTCTTCATGAGAATTCCTAAAGATGCAGAAATAAACATCGCAACACCTACAAATATTAAAAGCATTACTACAGTTAGAAAAAATCTGTCGAATTTTTTTTCTCTCATTTTAAAATTCTTATCTGCTTACAACTGCTAAAATTATTCCTATAATCGCAAAAACTATTGATAAAATCCAAAAACGCATAGTGACTTTATATGAAGGCCAACCGATGGCTTCAAAATGATGATGAATGGGAGCAAGTTTAAATATTTTTTTTCCTCCTCTTAATTTTTTTGAAGCGATTTGCAAAATAACAGAAAGAGAAGTTATGACAAGAGGAAGAGCAACGATAGGTAAAATTAAAACAGAATCAGTTAAAAAGGCTAGAGTTGCGAGGGTTATCATAAGCCCCATAATCCCTGTCTCACCCATATAAAACCTAGCTGGCGGAATATTAAACCAAAGAAATGCCAAAATAGCTCCTGTAATTACGCCAGAAAAAGCAGCTAAATCTATCTGCTGGTTTGCAAAAGCAATAACTGCATACGCACCAAAAATAGAAGCGAGCACTCCACCTGAAAGTCCATCTATCCCATCTATGACTCCTCCAGAAAATGTTGCAAGAGCTACTAAAATAAAAAATGGAATAATTAAAATACCTAGATATATTTCCCCACCAAAAGGAATATGAATTCCTGTCATTCCGAGTTTATAAAAAAACCAAATTCCTATCAATAAAGAAATAAAAGAAATGATTAAAACTTTCCATTTTCTCCAAGATTTATCATCATGAGCAACTTTCCCCTTCCCGTAAATTTGAATCAAATCATCCCAAAGTCCAAGCAATGAACCGAAGAGTAAAGTAAAAAATGGAATAAGAGTTTGATTCCTGCTCAAAAAATTTATCTTCTCAGTAATTATTGAAGGAAATAAAACGGATATTAAATAAAAGATAATAGTTACTAAAGATACTGAAACCCAAATTATTATTCCGCCAACGCGAGGAGTTTTAAGCTCTTCATTTTCGTTGTGAATTTTTTGGAAATCAGAATTAACAGCATTTTCATTTCGGGAATATTTTTTCCACATTTTATATTTATAAAAAAAATGTGTAGCGATAGGTGTAATAGCAAGACCTAAGAAAAAGGCAAACGCTGTCGGTATAAAAATTTTAAGTAAATTCAAAAGCATAATATGATTATAATACATTTATTAAATTTTCCATATCAGAAAAACGTCCATCTTGAGTAGATCCAAGCACTGTTATCGCTATTCTGTGGCTGTCTTTATTTTTAAATATAATTGTAAGATTTCCGCCTACATAAGTGGTAAAACCTGTTTTTGAAAACAGAAGATTAGGTATCTTATCTAAAATAATATTTGTGTTTTTTATCGTATGGACAAGCCCTATTTCAGACTTTAAGCTTATTTCTCGTAATGCTGTAGCACTAAAAACATCAGGATAAGCCTTTAAGGCATAAGCTGCCATAAGATTCGCATCTTTCGCAGAAGCATAAGCTCCCGCCCTTTTTTCATCGAAATCAAGACCAGTAAAATTAAAACAAGAAAAATTTTTCATTCCTATTTTTTTGGCTTTTAGATTCATTTTTCCAAGAAAATTTTTATCATCACCGACAAGAGCATAAGCTCCATCGTTTGCAGAACCAACCAAAGTAAACTTTGCAAGATCTTTTATGTTCCACCTTTCATAAGACAAAAGTCCGTAATCTCCAAATTGATTAATAGCATTTGGTTTTATTGTTATGGTTGGAGTTGTTTTATAACCCTCTAAAGCAACTAAAACTGTCATTGTTTTAACTAAAGAAGCAAGCGGTAATATTTCGTTTTGATTTTTCCCGTAAAGTTCTTCATTGGAATCAATGTCATAAATAGAAACTGCTTTTGCTAAAACTGAAACATTAGAAAAGATCTTCTGCATTTCAATTTTCTTTTCTTCTTCATTTTTTGAAATGTTATTTAATTCATTATTTCCAACTGAAAATAAAATTGCCTCCAAGGCAAAAATAATAAGCATAAAAACTAATAAATAATTTTTATTATTCCACCGATTCATTTTGTAATTCTTCTTCTAAATTTTTAGCAGCTGTTTCTATAGAGCTATTTACTTCTCCGTAATCAGGCAATTCTTCTGGAGACTTAATCCCCATAAACGACATCAATTCAAAGGTCGGTTTATAAATATATCTGCGATTATCTCTTTTATCTACTATCTTTTCTACAAGCCCGCGAATAGCTAAAGCACGCAAAGTAAAACTGGAATTTACTCCTCTTATATAATCAATTTCTGCTCTGCTTGCGCCGTTTTTATAAAGAACAATAGAAAGCGTTTCAAGACTGGCTCTTGAAAGATCTTTGTTTAATTCTTCTTTTTGTAAATTCTCAATAAGTTCTGATATTTCTGGATTAGTTCCAAGGGTTATTTCACCTTCTTTTACAAGCAATACAATTCCCCTATCTGCTAATTTTAAAGAAAGTTCAGCAATAGCAACGGCAATTTCGTCTTTTGAAACTTTAAAAAGCTCAACCATTTTGTCCACAGACATAGGCTCCCCTTTCCAAAACAAAACAGCTTCTATTTTTTGATCTAAATTCATAATTATATATTTTCTATTATTATTTCTTGTTTTTCTATTATAATATCTTCAAAATTATTTTCTTGTGCAGCGTTTAATATGCCTTGTCTTACAAGTTCAAGCATAGCAAGAAAACCGACAATTACAACTACCTTTTCTTCTTTACTGTGAGCCCCGCCGGTAAATTCTTTAAAATTCATTTTCAAAGAATTTTGGATTCTGTCAGTCAATTTATCTATCATTTCTTCTATACTTATTACTTTTTTAACTTCCACTTCTGGTAAGAAAACTTTTTTGGGAATTCTGCCAAGCGCATCACGAGCAAAAGTCATCATGTTTTCTTTTGTAATTTGATCGTCAGGTAAAAAAACGAGAGTATCATTTTTTCTTTCAAGCGGAGCAAAAATTATTTTCTCTCCAAACATATTTTTTATATTGAGTCCTAGCCGAGTGTAAAGTTCAAAAAGTTTCAACCTGTCTTCTAAATTACGAATATCACCTTTCTCTTCAAGAGTTAAATTCAAATTAGGTAAAAGAGATTTTGATTTGATTAAAATCAGCGTTGCAGCAACAATAATGAAGCTTGAAATCTCAGCAGGACTCGCATTACTTAAAGTATTTAAATACTTTAAGTAATCTTCTGTAACTTGCGCAAGAGAAATTTCATTTATAAAAAGCTTGCGATCTTCAACTAAATTTAAAAGTACCCCAAATGGGCCTTCAAAAGAAGCTGTTTTTATTTTATAAACTTCATTTATCACCTTTATATTATATACCTTTTAGGAAGTTTTAGCGATAGTTATCTATTTAAATATGTGATAGTAAATTGTAGTACTGTAGCAATACACACCCATATTAAATAAGGGATATTTATAAGAGCAACCCATTTTATGTGAGGATATATGGCAATCATAGCCCAAATAAGAGTCCCGAGTACTAATACTATATCGAGAGCAGCTAAATAATTATTTTGTAATTTAAATTGGATTGGAGAAAATATTAAATTAAAAACAATATTTAAAATAAAAGGAACAACCACAACAAAAGGCAATTCTTTGTTGAAAACTTTATAAAAAACTGTTCCAAAAGAAATAATTATAAGAACATAAAGCACACTCCAAATAGGGCCAAACACCCAACTAGGAGGAGCCCAATTAGGTTTTATAAGATTTTGATACCAGTTATATGTTGTATTCATAAATATTTTATTTAATAATCAAACTAAGAATGTCTTTTTTCTCGTTTGTCGTATATGTAAAACCTTTTTTTTCTTGCACATGCCCATCTTCGTATGTAACCGTGCCAGACTTATTTTTCAAATCAATAGTAGAAGTTAGAACATACCAAGTTCCACCCAAAACAGCTTTAACTGGCGAGAGAGTGCCAATATTATCTTTTAAATAATTTTCTACATTTTCTCTTTCAGTTAACAAAGAACAAGAATAATCTGTGAGAAAAAAAGAATAATTAATATTATCAGGATCTTTATATACATAAACTCCGTCTCCTCGATCTACTAATTCTCCAGCTCCTATATTTGCCGTACCCTCACCAAAAATTAATCTAAGTTCTTCTTTTGCGCGAATTCCTTCTCCGAATGTATCCCACCAAAGTATCGCTGGACGAGCCA
>JBAQNK010000054.1:0-12590 GCA_049303695.1 Minisyncoccia bacterium
TTTGAAATTAAATAAAATCTTGAAACAAAAGTTCTCAAAAGAGCATTAGTGTCAGGCGTAATTATAAAGAAATGTGTATCTTTTATTGGTTCTTCAAATATTTTAAGTAAAGTATTTTGCGCATCCATTAAAAAGTTATTAGCAGAGATTAAAAATATTTTTTTACCAGAAGAAAAACCTTTTTCAGAACTTACAGATTTTAAATTTCGTGCATCTTCAATTTTAAAAGAATCCATAGAGATATTTTGAAAGTCTGGGTTGTTTAAAATGTCTATTCCTAAATCTTTTATAAAATCAATAATTTCAGGCAAAACAATATCACGCACTCCTTCTATAAGATATGCGTGATGCAAATTGTTTTTATCTAAATGTTCCTTAATCCTTGAAACCATTTTATTTTTTACTTAAAACTGTTTTTTTATATACATCCAAATGCTCAAGGGCTATACCAGTACCTTTAACAACACAGAATAATGACTGATCAGCAACAATAGCTTTTACCCCTGTTTTCCTATAAACCAAATCTGTTAAATTTCGTAATTGTGAAGATCCTCCGGTCATTATGATCCCATGATTCATTATGTCTGAAGCAAGTTCTGGTGGAGTTTCTTGCAACACATCTTTGATTGTTTTTATTATTTGTTTTAATTCATTATCTATTGCTTTCACAATTTCATTGGTTCCCACTTGAGTAGACCTTGGAAGACCTTGAACAAAATCTCTACCTTTTATTGTCACACGTATTTCTTCTTCAAGATTTACAGCTGCGCCAATTTTTATTTTTACTTCTTCAGCAGTTCTGTCACCTATTGCTAGGTTAAAAGTTTTTTTAATGTAATCAGCAATCGCTTGATCAATCTTATTACCTGCACATTTCATTGATTTACAAGCTACAATCCCACCAAGTGAAATAACAGCGACATCTGTCGTTCCTCCACCAATATCTACAACCATATGCCCCTTTGATTCATGAATTGGAATACCTGCTCCTATAGCTGCCAAAATAGGTTCTTTAACAACATATGCATTTTTTGCTCCTGCACGAATTGCGGCTTCAATAACAGCTCTGCGTTCTGTAGACGTAACACCTGCTGGAACTGAAATCATCACATCTGGTTTAAAAAGATTCCAAGGTCCCATAGCTTTATTTATAAAATAATGAAGCATAGCTTCTGTAACGCGATAATCTGCAATAACTCCGTCTTTCATCGGACAATAAGTAATAATGGAATCTGGAGTTTTTCCAATCATTTCTTTAGCCTCAATCCCTATTGCCAATATTTTATTATCTTGTTCTGAAACAGCAACCACAGAAGGTTCGTTTAAAACAACACCTTTACCAGGTACAAACACAAGAGTATTTGCAGTTCCTAAATCTATTCCTAATTTTTTTGAAAAGATTCCCATAGGAGTAAATATATCACAAACTATGATAAAATAAAAACATGAAAATCGTTACAGTAATTCCACTCGAAAAAGGTATCTTTAAAGAAGATTTAACCTATTTCACAGCTAAAACGATAGAAAATGGAAGTATTGTAAGCATACCTATACGTAATAAAAAAGCATTAGGATTAGTAATATCTTCCGAAGAAGTTAAGGACATAAGGTCTGGCGTAAAAAGTATGCCTTTCAATTTAAAGAAAATTATTGATATAAAAAAATATTCTATTTTTTTGAAAGAATTTTTAGAGTCCACTCTCTTAATGAGTGATTTCTTTGCTTCAAGAAGAAATACAACTATTATTTCTTTAATGCCATCAATTTTCCGAGAAAAATACGACAAAATTTCATCAATTAAAAACAATACAAAAAAAATAGAAAATATTAATAAAAATATCAAAGCGGAAAAATTACTTTTTCAAGCATCATATATTGATAGGATTTCTTATTATAAAATTTTAATTCGTGGATTGTTTGCTGAAAAAAAATCAGTGTTTATCGTGCTACCAACAGAACGAGACATAGTAATGTTTTATGAATCTCTCTCTAAAGGAATTGAAAATTTTACTTTTTCTGTTCATGGAGGGTTAAGTGTTAAAAAACAAATAGAAAAATTTGAAGAAATATTAACATCCGAACATCCTGTGCTTGTATTGGGAACGGCACCGTTCTTATCTATCCCACGTAGGGATTTTGGAACAATAATAGTAGAGCATGAAAATTCTAATGTTTATAAAACAATCAAAAGACCTAATTTAGATTTAAGAATTTTTGCGGAAATTTTTGCATCAAAAATGAACGTTAAATTTATATTAAGTGATTCATTATTAAGATTTGAAACTATAGCCAGAAAAGAAATTGATAATTTTACTGAAGTAAGCCCATTATCTTTTAAAATCAACTTTGATGGGAAAATAGAAATTTCAGAAAGGGAAGATAAATTTAAAATTTTGTCAGATAAGAATATAGAAGAGATACAAAATGCATTAACAAAAAAAGAGAACGTTTTCATATTTTCATTAAGAAAAGGACTCGCAACAATGACGACTTGTAAAGATTGCAATGAAATCGTAAGTTGCGAAAAATGCTTGTCCCCTGTTGTCTTATATTTTTCTAAAGATGGCAATAAAAGGATTTTTGTGTGCAATAAATGCGGTACAAAAAAAGATCCCGAAACCGTTTGTTCTCTTTGTAAAAGTTGGAATTTAGTTCCTCTTGGTATTGGCACTGATACAGTATTTAATGAAGCAAAAAAACATTTCAAAAATATAAAAATATTTAAATTAGATAAAGAATCTGCAAAAACCGCAAAAGAAGCGGAAAAAATAGCTGAAGAATTCGAAAAAACACAGGGTTCAATACTGATTGGAACTGAGATGGCTCTTTTTTATCTTAAAGAAAAAGTTCCACTTTCAATCTTGTCTTCTTTTGATTCACTTTGGAGTATCCCAAACTTTAGAATGAGTGAAAAAATAATTCAAATAATTATCTCTATAATCTCTAAAACAAAAGACAAACTCATTATTCAAACAAAAAACGAAAAAGATCCAGCTATTGTTTCAATAATTTCAGAAAATTTGCTTTCTTTTATTCGTGAAGAATTAGAAGATAGAAAAAAATTAGAGTATCCTCCATATAAACGTTTTATTAAAATTTCTTATTTAGGAGATAGAGAAGAAACAATAGATATCAAAAAACAGTTATCAGAAATTTTTAAAGAATATAATATAGAAATTTTTAGTGGATTTTTAGCTAAACAAAAAAATAAATACGTCACAAATATGATTATAAAAATAAATCGTGACAAATGGTCTTTACCTGAGATATCTACTAATACTTCAATAGATCAAAATCTTCTTAAAAAACTTCTATCATTTTCTTCTACATTTTCTGTAAATATAGATCCAGAAGATATACTATAAAATATATATAGAATGCTTTATAATTTGTTCCAACTAAAAAGTTGGAACAGACTAAAAACATTTTACTAATTATGCATACTCTTTTTGTAAGTATCAAATTCACATTGTAATTGATTTACTTTTTCTGTCCACTGTGAAATTTCTTTGTGAACAAGATATAGTTTTATTTCTGTATCAACAGGAATTAATAAGAAATCAATCACAAGATTGAAATACTTTACTATTTTTTTCATAGCTATAAATTTTTTAAATTAAAGTTGGGAACATTTTTATTTGAGTAAATTATATACTATATTAGTAGTAATGTCAAGTATTATCTTGCCAATACAGCTAAAATGTGGTAATTATAGTAAATTCTCCCCTTTGTTTTTCAGGGTTTTCTGTAAAATAGACCAATAACTCTTCGGGTGAGCCATTTTTAAACTCCTCGTAAATCTTAGTAAGTTCACGAGCAACACAAACCTTTACGTTTGGGCAGAATTTTTTAAGGGATTCTAATGTTTTCAATATACGATGTGGAGATTCATAAAAAACCATTGTGCGTTTTGATTCGGCTATTTCTTTAAATAAAGTTTCTCTCCCCTTTTTATGAGGCAAAAAACCTAAAAAAGTAAATTCATGAATTGGTAAACCGCAAGCTGAAAGCGCAGTTATAACAGCTGAAGCACCAGGTATCGGAATTACGCTTATTTCATTTCCAAATTTTTCTTTTATTTTAGAAACCAACATTGCGCCTGGATCAGAAATTCCGGGAGTTCCAGCGTCTGAAACCAATGCTAAATTTTTACCTTCCTCTAATAATTCAAAAATTTTCTCAGTTTTTGCTAACTTACTTTGAGCATGGTAACTCATTGTCGGTTTGTTGATTGAATATTTATCTAAAAGTCTTTTTGTCATTCTTGTATCTTCGCACAATATCAAATCAACCTCCTTAAGAGTTTCAATAGCACGAAAAGTTATATCTCCCATATTCCCTATTGGCGTCGCAACGACATAAAATTTAGACATTTTATTCTGAAACAATATCAGCTAAAATTATTATATTACTTTTAGATCTTATTTCTAAAACTCCACCGGAAATTTTAAACTTTTTCTCCTCGCTGTTTGTTTTTAAAATTAATTCTCCATCGGAAAGCGCTGAAACTAATTGCATGTGTTCTGGCAATATTTCAATTATCCCTGTTTGAGTAGGTACAAAAATAGACTCAGCTTCTCCTTCGTAAGCAACTTTATCTTTGGCTATAATTGCAACTTTTAATTTATCCATAACTTTATGAACTTTCTACTTTATAACTTTTAACTTTCTTTAAGTACATCTTCTATTCCTCCTTTCAAATAAAAAGCTTGTTCAGAAATATGATCATACTTTCCTTCTAATATTTCTTCGAAACTTCTAATTGTCTCTTCAAGAGAAACATATTTTCCAACGCGTCCTGTGAATTGTTCAGCAACGAAGAATGGTTGAGAAAGGAATTTTTGAATTCTACGAGCGCGAGAAACTGCAAGCTTGTCGTCGTCTGTTAATTCGTCCATACCTAAGATAGCAATGATATCTTGCAAATCTTTATATCTCTGTAAAATTTTCTGAATTCCGCGAGCAACATTGTAATGTCTTTCACCGATTATATTTGGATCAAGAATTGTAGAAGTAGAGTCTAATGGATCCACAGCTGGATAAATACCAAGCTCAGACAAAGGACGAGAAAGCACCACAGTAGAGTCTAAGTGTGAGAATGTCGTAGCTGGAGCTGGATCTGTAAGGTCGTCGGCTGGCACGTAAATAGCTTGCACAGAGGTAATAGAACCTTTATCAGTTGAAGTAATACGTTCTTGCAGATTTCCCATTTCTGATGCCAAAGTTGGTTGATATCCCACAGCTGAAGGCATACGTCCTAGAAGAGCTGATACCTCAGAACCTGCTTGAGTGAAACGAAAAATGTTGTCCATGAATAAAAGCAAATCTTTCCCTTCTTCATCACGAAAATGCTCAGCCATTGTTAAAGCAGAAAGAGCCACGCGAGCACGAGCTCCTGGCGGTTCATTCATCTGTCCGAAGACTAGCATTGTCTTATCTAGAACTTTTGATTCTTCCATTTCTCTATACAAATCGTTACCTTCACGAGTTCTTTCTCCAACTCCAGCGAACACTGAATATCCTCCGTGTTCTGATGCAATGTTTCTGATCAATTCTTGAATCACAACAGTCTTTCCAACTCCTGCTCCTCCGAATAGCCCAACTTTCCCTCCTTTCAAGAATGGACACATAAGGTCAATAACTTTTATTCCTGTTTCAAGAACTTCTGTCTTTGGAGATTGTTCAGAAAAAGTAGGAGATTTTCTGTGAATAGGTAATCTTTTAGAATTTTTTGGAGCTGGCTTTTCATCGATTGGATTTCCGACAACATCAAACATTCTTCCAAGAGTTTCCATTCCTACTGGCACTGAGATATAAGCACCTGTATCAATAACTTCATCTCCACGAGAAAGCCCGTCAGTTGAACTCATGGCGATAGTTCGAACTTCATTCAAACCTAAGTGCCCTGCAACTTCAAGAACAAGATCATCTTTATCTTTTCGCTTTATTACAAGCGCATTCAAAAGTGCTGGCAATTCGCCTTCGAATCTTACATCTACGACCGCTCCAATAATTTGTGATATTTTTCCTTTTTGCATATTTTTTATAATGTTAATAATAATTAATTTGTATTTAACGCTTCTGCTCCGGCGACTATCTCGGAAAGCTCTCTTGTAATACCATCTTGTCTTGCATGGTTGTAAGACAAAGTAAGTCCATCTAATATTGTCGTTGCACTGTCTCCGGCATTTCTCATGGCAAACATACGAGCAGAATGTTCTGACGCATAAGCCTCAGCTAATGTCTGATAAATAACTACATCAACAAGTCCCGGTAAAATATTATTTAAAATTTCATTTTTATTTGGTTCAAAAGAATAATTTACAAAAGTATTATCAAAACTACCCTGATTCTCTGCTTGAATTTCCTCAACTACATTCTTTATTGTTTCAATACTTATTGGGAAAATTTCTCTCAAAACTGGTTTATATGTAGTTGATTTTAAAAATTCTGTATATAAAATCTTCACACTTTTATATCCTCCTTCGATAAATTCTTTAGTAACTAAATTGCTTAATTCTTTTACTTGTTCAAGTGTTGAATATTCAGAAAAAGTTATAAAACTTGCAAACATTGGTAAATTTAATTTTTTACAAATTCTTTCTGCATATTTGCCTATAGTTACTGCTTTAATTTCTTTATTTAAACCTTCTTGTTTTTTAAAATATAAATTTAATGCTTTAAATAAATTCGTATGATAACCGCCACACAAACCTTTGTTACTTGCTATTACAATAATTAATTCTTTATTATTTTTTCCTGCAGTCATTAAAGGATGGGACACATCTTTATCTTTTGAAAGATTAACTAAAAGCTCTAAAGCGTATCTAGAATAAGTCCTAGAAGACAAAGCTTTGTCCACAGCTCTTCTCATTTTGGAAACAGAAACCATCTCCATCGTTTTGGTGATTTTCTTAATGTTCCCAACTGACTTTATTTTTTGTTTTATTGCTTTAGTTTGTAACGGCATTTTAGTTCCCCATAAATTCCTTAATAGCTTCCTTTAATTCATTTTCAATCTTTTCATCCCAATCACTTGCTAATTTTGTTAATAAATCTTTTTTAGAACGATCCAAAAATCCATAAAAATTTTCTTCCCAAGATGAGATCTCTGTAGTTTCTAATTCATCTAAAAATCCTTCATTTACAGCATAAATAGAAGCGACTTGTTTTGAAACTCCAATTGGAGAATATTGACCTTGCTTCATTAATTCTGTAACTTTTTGTCCTCTATTGATTGCTTTTTTGGTTTCAGCATCAAGATCAGATCCGAATTGAGCAAAAGATTCAAGTTCACGATATTGAGCCATTGCTAATTTCATTTTACCTGCAACTTTTTTCATTGATTTTATTTGAGCAGATGAACCTACGCGAGACACAGAAAGTCCGGCATTGATAGCTGGTCTGATACCTTTATTAAATAATCCAGTTTCCAAGAAAATTTGTCCGTCTGTAATAGAAATAACGTTTGTAGGAATATATGCTGACAAGTCTCCTGCTTGAGTTTCAATAATTGGTAACGCAGTAATAGAACCACCGCCATAATTTTTATTTAAACGACAAGCTCTTTCAAGCAAACGTGAGTGAAGATAAAAAACGTCTCCAGGATATGCTTCACGACCTGGTGGACGACGAAGCAAAAGAGAGATTTCACGATATGCTACTGCGTGTTTTGATAAATCATCATATACAACTAAAACATCTTTTCCTTTATCTAAGAAATATTCTGCAAGAGCTGTACCTGAATAAGGCGCAAGGTAAGAAAATGCAGGACCATCAGAAGATCCAGCAGAAACAATAATTGTATAATCCATAGCTCCAGCTTCTTTTAATTTTGAAACAATACGAGCAACTTTTGATTGTTTTTGAGAAATTGCAACATAAACACAAATAAGATTTTGTCCCTTTTGGTTTATGATAGTATCGATAGCTATTGCTGTCTTACCTGTTTGTCTGTCCCCGATTATGAGCTCACGTTGGCCACGGCCGACAGGGATCATCGCATCGATTGATTTGATACCTGTTTGAACTGGAGTTTTAACTGGCTCACGAGTCATAACACCTGAAGCAACTTTCTCAACTGGATAAATAGCATCTTCTTTTATCGCCCCTACTTCATCCACTGGAACTCCAAGAGGATTCACAACACGGCCTATGAATTTATCACCAACAGGAATTGAAAGAATTTTATTTGTTCTTTTTACAGTCTCACCTTCTTTAATTTTTGAAAAATCACCAAGCACGATTGCTCCAACAGAGTCTTCTTCTAAGTTAAGAGCAAGACCTAGAGCTCCGGATTCAAATGAAATCATTTCAGATGACTGACATTTTGAAAGACCGGAAATTTTAGCAATTCCGTCTGAAATACTCATAACCGTGCCGTATTCATACGTCTCGGCTCCTCCTTTAAAATCTACTATTCTCTTTTTTAAATTTTCTATTGTTGCATTCGCGCTCATAATAATTTTATAATTTACCTAATAATTTTTTCTTCTAATTTTTTTAGACCTGTCATGATACTTGTATCATAAATAATTCCACCCCATTTTGCTCTAAATCCAGCGATTAATTCTTTCTTAATTTTTACAACTTCGGGTAATTTTTCTGCTTTCAAGAAAGTTTTAATGTGCTTTATAGTATCAGATTTTATCTCATGTGCTGTTTCTATCTGGATACCATTCTTTTCTCTATTTTGTTCTAGAATCTTTTCAAGATGATATAAAACTGAAGGTAATTGTGCTTTTAAATTTCTCTTTTCAATAAAATCAAAAAACTTCTTATCAAGGTCTTTGGTATTTTCTTCTGAAAGTTCATACAATGCGCGAGCAAGTTGTTTTGATTTAATCATAAATTACCTTTTACTTAATCATCGCTTTTATAATATCTTCACCTTTTCCTTTTTCCACATAACTTTCCATTAATTTTTTTACTCCGTCTGCTACAAGCTGTGATGCTTCTTTCGCGACAGCGTCACTCGCTATCTTTTTTTCTTTTTCTGCATCTAGCTTTGCTTGTTTAAGTATCTCCTCTTTTTCTTCCGTTGCTTTATCTTTTGCTTCTTTTACTATTTCTTTTCCGTCAGATTGAGATTGAGAAATTATAACTTTCGCACTATCTTTTGCTTCACGAATAATTTCTTGTTTTTCTAAATTTGCATTATCGAGAGCTTTGCGTGCGTCTTTGGCATTATCAATACCAGTATTGATTTCAAGAGTTCTATCCTCTATTAATTTCTTTAATGGCTTTGCCGCAATAAAATAAAGAGCTAAAAAAACAAGCCCAAAATTCACGATCTGTGCAATCATTAATTTCCAATCTATGTGAAATGTTGTAATTAATTCTTCCATAATTTTAATTTAATTTTCTTTTAAAATAAACTTTTGAAGGGGTTTCGAGGCTGACGAGCCGAGAACTTCAGGATTTTTTAAGCTTCAAAAAATCCGTACCGAAAAAAGTTTAATTCTAAAAGAAATACTACTTAATTGAAAAGGCAATAACCAATCCGTAAATAGCTACTGCTTCTGCGAATGCAGAAATAATAAGCATAGGAACAAGTATTTTACCTACAGCCTCAGGATTTCTTCCGATTGATTCCATTGCCTTTGCACCAATCATACCAATACCAAGACCTGCACCAATAGCTGAAAGACCTATTGCTAGGGACTTTGCAAGTGGAGCTAAATTTACTACTGAACTAACGATTGTTTCTTCCATATTTTTATATTTATCCCGCCATGGCGGGGAAAATTAACTACTAATAATAATTATGACCTTTAATAATAATTTACACATGCACCATTTCTTTTTCGTGATGTTTTTCTTTATGATCATCATGCTCTGAATGATCCTGCGCAGCTATTGTGAAATAAACTGTAGCAAGCAAGCTGAATATCAAAGCTTGGATGAGTCCGACAAACACTTCCAAAAACAAAAATGGTCCAGGTACAATAAAAGCAAATATTGCTGACATTGATGCTAACAACACCTCCCCAGCAAATACATTACCGAACAATCGAAAAGAAAGTGAAGCAATTTTTGCCATTTCTCCAAGGAGTTCTAAGAGCCCAACGAAGAAGTTTATAGGAGCAACAATAAGTACTGTCGGATCTTTTCTGACTTTCGTCACCATTGAACCGAGTGCTTTTAGATTAACATATTTATTGAAAGTTTTCCAGAGACCGATTGCAAGAATACCAAAGAAGTTTGAAGCAAGAACTATCATGATACTCAAGGCTAAAGTAGTATTTATGTCAGCAGTTCCAGAACGCAAGAACGGAATAAAAACAGAATGAGCTCCTTCTTTTGCAATAAGACCGATAGATCCTAAGATCGGTAAGAGTCCTAGCCAGTTGCTAACTAAAATAAAAATAAAAAGCGAAAATACTAAAGGAAAAATCTTTAGAGAAATCTTACGATCGTTTGTAACTTGATCAACTAAAGACAAAGCTCCATCCATAATTACTTCAAAAACATGTTGAAGTTTTCCAGGAATCTTTTTTAATTTCATTCTTATCGCAATAGAGAAAACTATAATTACTAAAACAGCAAGCCAAGAAGTCAAAAGAGAATTTGTAACTTGAAAACTGCCAATATTAAAAATTGGTTCAGCATAAATAGTCACCTCGTGACTTGGCGCTTGTTCTACTGTTGTGACAATTTTTTCAGCCTCATTTGTAGTTACTATATTTTCTTGTATTTTTATTTCATTGCTTTCCATTTTTATTTTTTATCTAAATCTTTTTTATATTGTTTTATCTCTCGATAAATTCCAAAACAAGTAATTCCAAACCCAGCCATCATTAAAGCGAAAAATAAAAATTGGCTTCCTGTATTCTGCCTTAAATATTTTCCTAAAAGAAGACCTAAAACCAAAGGAAATATTATCCAAGAAGTCGTTTTAATATAAAAAAACATAACTGGTTTCCACCAGGAATTATCCTTATTTGATTTGTCTTTATTCTCATCCATACTACACTATTTTGCAAAAAACCAAAAATACATCTGAACAATCAAAAGAATAATGACAAAAACTATTGTAATAACTTCTTTTTTACTATTCATGGTGAGCGTGGATGGAATCGGACCATCGACCTCTGTCTTATCAGGACAGCGTTCTACCACTGAACTACACGCTCAAAAACAATTTTAAATATAACAAAAAAAGCTCACTTAAGCAAATAAAAATCACCCTTTTGGGGTGATTTTTATTTTTAGAAGTATATTAGTACTCTCGGCGTCCACCGCGATTTCCTCCTCCGAATCCACCAGTTCTTGGTGGTCGAGCTTCCATTGGGCGAGCCTCATTAACTGTAAGCTTGCGTCCTTCAAATTCTTGTCCATTGAACATTTCAATAGCTTTTTGAGCTTCCTCGTCTGTTGACATTTCAACGAATCCGAAACCTTTTGAACGACCGGACATTTTGTCCATGATAATAACAGCTGAAGTAACATTTCCAGCTTGTGCGAAGAGCTCTTTAAGAGCATCCTCTTGAGTGCTGTAAGGGAGTCCCCCTACGTATAGCTTTGTAGCCATTTAACTTTTCTCCCGTTTTTTAAAAATCGGGCAAAAACTATTTATAATGCGTAGATACTTCATTGCTTATTTAAAAAGCTCTCAAGAAACTACTTCGGCAAGTATGACACAAAGAAACTTAAAAAGCAATTTTTAAGCATTTTGTGTGGATAAACTACTCTTCGTCTTCATTACCTGTCTCTCCCGATTCAAGGGCATTTATTATATCTTCCATTTCCCCTTCCATTATTTTTGGCAAATTGTGCCAAGATTTTTTAATACGATGATCCGTTATGCGATCTTGAGGAAAATTATAAGTTCTTATTTTTTCTGATCTATCTCCTGTGCCTATCTGACTCTTGCGTTCACCAGAATATTTTTTTGCTTCCTCTTCTTCTTTTAATTGCTGAATTTTTGCAGTCAAAATCATTAAAGCCTTTTCACGATTCGCGAGCTGACTTCTTTCATTAGTAGAACGAACATCGAGACCTGTTGGCTTATGAATCAAACGGACAGCTGTTTCAACTTTGTTCACATTTTGACCTCCTTTTCCACCAGAACGAGAATATTCCATTTCCAAATCAGCAGGATTAATTACAAAATTAACTTTTTTTCTAATTGGCAAAATAGCGACAGAAGCAGTAGAGGTGTGAACTCTGCCATTTTTTTCTGTTGCCGGAATTCTTTGAACTCTGTGAGTTCCCATTTCATAACGTAATTTTTTGTAAACATCTTTTCCTTTTATTTCAAAACTTGCTTCTTTAAATCCACCTAAATCATTTTTAGATTCATAATTCACTTTCCACTGCCATCCTTCTATTTCAGAAAGCCTTTCATACATATGTGCAAGCTCCCAAGCAAACAAAGCTGCTTCGTCTCCGCCAGCGCCAGCTCGAACTTCTAAAACTATTTCGTTGGGAAATTCTTCTTCCTCTTTTTCTTTATCTAAAATATCCTGTATTTGTTTTTCTGTAGCATTTTTTTGTTCTAATAAAGTATCAAGTTCTGTTTGCGCCATATCTTTCAAACTTTCATCTTTCATCATTTCACGCACATCATTTTCTTCACGTTCTAAACG
>JBAQNK010000055.1:0-21463 GCA_049303695.1 Minisyncoccia bacterium
AGATCTGTTTCTAGATTAAAGTTTGGATTGTTTTGAATCCATGGTGTTATGTATTGGCTCGCAAATTGCGTGCCAGTTACTGGACTTATTGGAGGGAAAAGAGGACCAAGATCAATTTGTTCAGAAGTGTCTTCTTCGTTTTTTGTTAGAGCAGCTAATCCTTTATTTGTTAATTCGGAAGAAAATCTTGCCATAACAGCATCTAAAATAGCGGCAATAGCATCATTTAATGTTTCAGCGTCTAGTAATGCGTGATCATTATAACCTATTGCTGTTGTTATTTTTTCTCCTACAATTTTACCAGGAGTAACATATTCCCACCTGTTACAACGAGTTGCTCCTTCGTCTCCATTAAGAGCAGCAGTGTCTTCGTCTTTTGTAACCCAAGTTGGATCAGCACAACGATAATCTCCTAAGAATCCATTTGCTTGCATTAATGCGTCATTAGCAAGTTCTGCTGCTGATTTTACTGTTCCTTCTAATCGTTTTCCAAGTTCATTTGAAGCTTCTATTTGAAAACCAATTGGATTGTTTGCTGGATATTGTACTAAAGCATCCCAAGCACCCCAACCTCCCATAGAAAAGTCAGCATTGAAAGTTGCAGCAGAAAATTCGGGAGTTGTTTTTTGAATTAAATCATTCAAAGAATATTGTGCATTGTTTGCAAACTTTTGGTTAAAGCTTTTTGCAGCATTTATCATGAAAGCTTTTGCAAAAGGATATTTACTCTGGTCGTTTATTTCTAGTCCAAAACCAAGGATTTGTTCTTTTGCTATATCTTTAAAAAATTTACTTGGGTTTTGTACGAACATAGGTCCTCCACTATTCCCTGTTTGTATCCATTCAACAATGCTTAATGTTAGATTTTGTATAAGTATTTTTACAACTGCCTTACCGATAGCATTCATACAGTTGTCGTTTATGTCTATAGAACCAGTACTTTTTTTAATATCTGCAGTTTTATTAAGAAGTGTATCTAATTTTTGTCCATGTGTAATTAATTCTTTCATTACATTCGCATCAGAAGTTGGGACTGAACTAACTTCTTCAGCCACAGTCTCAGCTGTTGATATTAATGTTTTTTTAAACATTGAACTAGCATCTCCAAGAACTCCCTCTGCCATATCTTGCATAGCTTCTGTATCTGCTCCTGAAAACAAGGCGTCTATCGATGCTTTTCTCGCATTTTTTTTACAACCAGGAAGTTTCAATATCATTGGAGCAATTCCTGTAATATATCCAGAGGCTGATATAGATGATTGAGCAAAAGCATTTTGTGCCTCCAAAAAAGGTATAGTTAATATAATTAATGTAATTAGTAAACTAATTGAATTTTTAAAATTTTTACTCATATTTTATTCAATCATTATACCATTATTTGACAATATTTTTTCTAAATTTCCTACAGATGATATTAAATCGTCGCTGTATTTTTGATATTGAGAAAGTCCTGAAAGGCCAATTATTGGATCATCTATGATTTTAATCATAGAACGTACGGAAACTCCAGTATTATTTGCACTATTAATAATTTTAAAATGATATTGTTCTAAACTTCCTGGCACTTCTAATTCTACCATTTTTTCTGCAAAACCTTCGTATGCACTTGCTATGGTTGCTAATTTTTTTATAGAATCTTGTTCATTTTCTGTTTTACCAGAGCTTACGATATCGCCTACTATTTCAAGTTCACCACCAATCCCTTCTTTTTTATATGTTTCAAATATATTTTTTGCATTTTTATAGTAAATTTCTTGTTCATTTACCCCGTCGTTTTGAGATAAATTCATATCTTTTTCTGTGTATTTATCAATTAAATTAGGATCAACAATACTTTGTCCTAAGGCAGTTGAAACATTATTGATTGTATTTTTGTCTATTTGGCCATTTTGTTTCATTACTGACAAAGAAGCGAAGAATTGTTGAGCAAATTTGTCAGTTTCCGTTAATTCTCCATCATTTTGTGCTGTTTCACTGTTTTCTGATAGATTTAAGTCACTTCTTTTTTGTTTTATATAATCACTATCTTTTATTCCATTAAAGCTTATTTCTTTATTTGGGTCGGTTCCCCACAATGCTTCTTCCCAGTCCATTACTCCGTCGTTGTCAGAATCTTTTTGAAGTAGATTATTAATTGTTAAATTTTGATTTTCTAGATTATTTTTTTTATTTAAGGATATAAAAGTGTTTTTACTAAAGAAAATGTTTGATATTATCAAAATAATAAGCAAAACGACAATACAAGCAACGAAAATATAAGTAAATTTTTTACTTGGTAGATATTTTTTATATTTTTCATTAATTAATTTCATTTTTTATAATTTGGAAGTACCAAAAAGTTTTATTGTGTCTAGTGAGATTATTTTAATACATTTATTCCATGGAGGTGGCGGACAAGACTTAGAACACTTTACTGTTGTTTTTACTACATTATATAATCCTAAGATAGGATTACCTTGTCCTACGCTTGAAAAATTCTTAAAAAGAATTGTATATGGAATTATATAACTAGTGGGATAAAAAACATTAACAGGTTTTACTGTAATTGAGACACCTGGGACAAAACAAGTGTATCCAGCCTTTTCAGCATTTTCTATTTCTGTTGCTTTATTGTTCGTTATTTTTCCTCCAAATGGTTTATCAAGACCAATAGCTGCGCTAGTTGTTTGTATAGAAAACAAAACAAAAAAGACAAATATTGCAACTTTGGCGAAAATCTTGGACATACCTATATTATATCACTTTATTTTTAAATTAAAAACAAAATAATTATATTTTTGTTAGATTTATCCAATCTGAGAGCGATAAATCCTCTGCCCTTTTGTCTTTAATATTTTCAAAATCATTCTTTAGGATATTTTTTAAATTTCCAGATAATTTTTTGCGTTTATGTGCAAATCCAGCGTGAATTATTTTCCAAAATTTTTCTTCATTTGATTCAGCGGAATCATGCCGCGCACCGTCCATTGAAGCGTGGCTCTCTCTTTTTTCAAAAATTTTTCTTGAAATATTTTTTATGGCGATTACTGCTGAGTCTACCTTTGGTGCTGGACTAAAATATCGTGCTGGAACTTTCATGATCATTTTTGGATTGCCATATGCTTTTACTGAAATTGAAAGAATACTTTCTTTTTTGTCGTTTGCGATTATCCTTTTTGCAACTTCGTGTTGAACCATAAGTACCATCATGGTTGGTTGGTTTTTTTCCGTTAAAAACTTTTTTAAAATTGCACCAGTAATATTGTATGGAATGTTTGCGATTATTTTGTAATTAAAAAAATCATTCTCAGACTCACCACGAAAATTTTCTACTGAAAATTTTCTCTGTCCGTCGCCGTCACTCCTTCCAAGGGTTCGCTCGAGAATGATTTTATTTAAATTAACCTTTAAGATGTCGTCTTCTATTAGAATTAATTTTTTTTCTAAAATTTCCTTCGAAAACTTTTCTTGAAGAAATTGAAAAAGATTGCGATCTTTTTCAATTGCAATTATATGGTTAGATTTTTCTAAGAGTTTTTCAGTGAGAGCTCCCTTCCCTGGACCTATTTCTAAAATAATATCGTTTTTTGAAATTTCTCCAGCAAGAATGATGGCTCGAAGTGCTTGTTCGGATTTTAAAAAATTTTGTCCTAATGATTTTTTTGCTTTGTGTGTTTTCATAAATAAATTGTTTTTACCCCTGGGTTTTCATCCCCTCTTTCTATTATGTCTGCTGGAATATCAGAAATAAATTCTGATGGAGAATTTATTTGGCGTGAACCGAATATTGTACGGAAGTTTGCGAAAGATAAAAATAATTTTTCTTTTGCGCGAGTGAGTGCGACATAAAAAAGCCTGCGTTCTTCTTCTTTGTCTTCTTCACTTTTTGATTCACCGTCTTTGTGATGAGGGAAAAGCCCATATTCAAGTCCTGTAATAAAAACATATTTAAATTCTAGACCTTTTGATGCGTGCACTGTCATTAATTTTACTGCATTTATTTTTTCCTTTTTGTTTTCTGTAATCATTATTGAATCTTGATCTGATGCGAGCGATGCATCTTCCAAAAGTTTTTCAATTCCTTCACTTTTTTTTAAATTATCATATTTTAGTGCTAACGTCGCTAATTCCTTTATATTTTCAAGTCTTTCTTGGTCTTCTTCACTTCCAGAAGAAAGCTCATTTTCAATTCCAGATTTTTTAACTGTGAATTTTATAACGTCTGAGGCTTTTGTGTTTTCTATTTTTTCTTTTATTTCTTCAAGTGTTTTATAAAAATTATCAACTTTTATTTTCACTTTTATCGGTAGGGTTTCTGTTTCTCCTTTAAATATTTTAGCGAGAGTTACCTTACCTATTCCTCGCACTGGGAAATTTATTATTCTTTTTATATCTGATAAACTTTGAGGGTTAAGAGCAGCGCGCAAATAAGCTAACGTGTCTTTTATTTCTTTTCTTTCAAAGAATTTTATGCCAAGGACTTGATATGGAATATTATAATGGAGCATTGCTTCTTCTAATACTCGTGATTGAAAATTTGCACGGTATAAAACAGCAATGTCTTCCGCTTGTTCTCCACCGTCTAAAATTTCCAAAATTTTTGTTGCTACGAATTCTGCTTCATCTCCCTCATCGTTTGCCTCATATAAAGATATCTTTTCTCCTCTATCATTTTTTGTAAAAAGATTTTTGTCAGGACGATATTTATTTTTCTTTATTACTTCATTTGCTGCTTCAAGTATGTTTTGAGTTGAACGATAATTTTCTTCAAGCAAAATTATTTTTGCATTTGGATAATCTTTTTCAAAATTCAAAATATTTTTTAAATTTGCGCCTCTCCAAGAATAAATATTTTGATCAGCGTCTCCGACTACGCAAATGTTTTTATTATTTTCTGAAAGTAAAAAAGACATTAGATACTGTACTTCATTTGTGTCTTGGTACTCATCAATGTGGATGTATTCCCATTTTTCTTGATAAAATTTTCTAACTTCACTGTTTTCTTTCAGTAGTTTTACTGCTTTTAAAAGCAAATCATCAAAATCTAAAGAATTTTCTTTTGCTTTTTTCTTTTCATATAAACTCCAAACTTGAGCAACTATCTTACCCAGATAATCGCTTGATGTTTCACTGTAGTCAGCAAGATGGATAAATTTCCCTTTTTCTCGACTGATGATATTTTTTATTTTTCTTGGTTCGTATTGTTTTGGATCAAGTCCAATTTCTTTCAATGATTCTTTTATAAGTGAAGTTGAATCGGATTCGTCTAAAATAGTGAAATGTCTTGTTAAACCAAGGGTTTTTGCATTTTCTTTTATTATATATACTCCTAAAGAGTGAAAGGTTGAAACGAAAGGAACAGTGTTTTGTCCTTTAGCATTTTTATTCATTTCGTTTAAAATTCTTTCGCGCATCTCTTTTGCTGCTTTGTTTGTAAAAGTCACAGCGAGTATTCTGTCTGGTGAAATTCCTTGTTTTATTAAGTTTACTATTCTGTGAGTTATCGTTTTTGTCTTTCCTGCTCCTGCTCCTGCAACAATAAGAAGCGGACCATTTACATGAACCGCTGCTTCTTTTTGTTCTTTATTGAGCCCTTTTAAGTGTTCCATTGTCCTCTACTATAGCACAAACTTATTATCCTATTTGGCTCATTATATTAGAGGTTTTATTTCTAAACTTTTCTGACTCTTCTACAATTATTTTTTCAAAATCTTTTACTTTGCTCTTTAAAAATTCAAAAATTTCTTGTGGACTTCCATTGTTGTCTAGTATTTTTTCAAATTCATCCTGATCTTTTTCTGGCATTGTTTCCATTATACGCATCAAGACATTTTGATAGATTACAGATCCTATACGAATGATAATTTCTTCCCTTTCTTCGGGTAATAACTTATCAAGGTTAAGTATTTCTATTATATTTTCTTTTATTGGATTCATTTTGTTTTTTATTAATTTTTAAATTAAAGTTTAACTTCTTCTAATTTTCCATTCCTTGCAGCTTCTAATAAGGCTCGATTTATATATTGTGTATTAGTTTCAGCAGGAATAAGTCCAGCTAGATTTTTTTCTATTGGATTAAGCCCAGTAACTTCTTTGAGTTTATTAAGGTAAGATACTAATTTTTTTGTTTCATCGGTCATTCCCTCGGTGTTTAAATGTATCATTTTGTCTGCTGTTAAGTTTTCTGAATTTAATACGTTGTCTTGCATAAAAGCTGTTTTGTCTCCAAAGAGATGGTTTATATTTTCTTCGTAAGTTTGATTTACTTCTTTTAACATTTCTGGAGAAAGATTGTTGGATATTTCGTTTTGGTTTCCGTTTGTTTCAATAGTATTAGGTTTTTCTGATTGTATATTTGTTTGATTTTGATTATTTAAAGGAGACTCAGATTTTATTGAAGTTGGTTCCGTTTGATTTTCCAAAGGAGATTCTGCTTTTATGGCGGTTGGTTCTGTTTGGTTTTGAACTAAATCGTTATTAAGATGATTTTGATTTTCTCCTATTCCGGTTGTGTGTGTAACCCCTTTATCTGAATCAAGCATTTGGCCATGATATTTTTCTACATCTCCTTGTTCACCAATTAAAACATGATCTTCCCCTGTTTTAATATCATGATAAGAAAGATTTCCATGTTCATCAAAATTAATTGTGGAACCTTTCAGCACATTCATACTTTCAGCTGGAGAGTTTGGATTATACATTCCAAGCTTTATAGCTTCTTCAGTAGAATTTGTTTTCATAAATTCTTGCACACTTGCTGGCGCTTTTGAAATATCTGGATAATCTGTATGAATTTTATTTTTTAAATCTTCAATTGTCTGTATTGCTCCCTTAGAACTGATTTGAATTTTTTCTCCTTTAAAAATATTTTCTTTTGAAACAGTTGTGTTTGGAGTTTCGGTTTTGTTTATATTGTCATTTGTATTAACTTCTTCGTGATGAAATCCCTTTTTAACCGCTTCGTCATAATTACCATTGTGTTTTGGAAAATTATTTATTTCTGTTTTTGTATTAGGAATTTCATGTCCTGTTGAAACATGATGCGTTCCTGTGTCTGCAGATAAAACTTGTTCGTGAGATGTTCCATGAAAAATATCTCCCATTCCATAAGAAGCAAGACCTCCAGCCGCCATTGTAATGATGGCTTTTGTGATAAGTCTGTCTTTTTTTGCTTTCTTTTCTCTTTCTAAGATGTCAGCATATTCTTTTTTGTTTTTAATAAAGTTTGTGTCAAAAGATTCTTCAGCAAATAATTTCTGCAGTTTTTCTTCGTCTTCTTCTCTCTTTTCGGAAGATGTTTTTTTGTTAAATGCCCAATTGTAAAGTTTGGTACTGAAATCAAAAGTTTGGCTTGTAGTTTGTCCAAAGATACTTCCCAAAACTCCACGTCCCGCTCTGTACGCTATAAATGCTCCTGTTCCGCCTGCTGCAGCCACTGTTCCAGGAGAGAAAACCGCGAAGGCAAGAGTTGATACTGCAGTAGAAATTGCAATTTTTTTCCAACGTGGTGTTTTTGGATCTATCCACCAAGCAAGAGCTTTACCTATTCTCCCTTTTTCTTTTGGTGGTAAATTTTCTGCTTTTAGTGCGTTTAATCTGCTTTGTTCTTCTATTATTACTTTTGTAAAAATTTCATTTGATTTATAACGAGCAAGTTCGGCTTTTTGTTCGTCTTCTGACATTTTTGAATTTTCAAGCTCCAGCTTTTTATCAGCATACATTTTTTGTCCGTATTCTATAGCTACTTTGTCATAATTTTCTTCTAATTTTTTTAATTCTTCTGGAATTTCAGATTCGTGAACTTTTGATCCAGTGATCCATCTTGCAGCACGAAGAAGGACATCAGCATTCTTTCTTCTGTCTTTTAAGAATTGTTTGTATTCTATAGCGTATTTTTTACGAGCTTGAACAAGATTTGTTTCGAATTCTTCAAGTCCTTTTTTAGGTGGTTCATTTATTATATTTTCAATTTCTTCTCTATCATATATTTCTTCCATTTTCTCTAAAATTTCTTCTGGGCTTAAAGAATTATTTTGTTCCATTATTCTTTTTCTTTCCTCTTCTTTCATTTCTTCTTTCCCGAATTTTTTGTAATACTCCTTTTCTAAGGCTTGTATTTCTTTATTACTTTTTCCTTCTTTTATAGTTTTTGTGAGTTTTTCTTTCAGATCATTTTTTTCTTTTTTAATTGCTTCTCTTTTTTCAATTTTTTGGAAAGCATTTGCAACTAATTCGTTTGTTTCACGAACATTTTTGTCATTTTTTTTATTAATATAGTTTTTGTAACCCTTTCCTGAAAGATAGTCTTCCTTTTCTTTAATTTCCTCTATTGGAATTATTTCCTTGATTGCTGTCAATCTTTTTCTTTTTGATTTTTCTGCAGACTCTAATTTTTCTTCTGTTTGTGATTCAATAATTTCATTTTCTGTATCTTCGTGTTGTTGTAAGCTTACAGGTGAAACTTTTTCTTCTATCTCTTGTTTTTCATTTGTTTTATTTTTTTCAGCCAATAATGCGTCAGCAGTTTCTGATTCTAATGATTCTTGTATTATCGGTTTTATTATTTTTTCTGTCTTTTCTTTTTTTAATGCTAATTCTTCTCTGCTTGTTACTATTTTTTTACCAGATTTGTTCTTAAAAAATTCCTTAACTAGATCAGGGTTTGTTAGATCTATTTCTTCTTTATTTTTTTTTCTTGAGAAAAATGACATATTTTTATAGTGATTTAATTATTTTTTATGAATTATCTATATATTTTATAACTTTTTTGTATTATCGTCAAGTTTGAATTTTATTTATATTTCTACATTTTTGCGAATGCTTCTGCGTCTTTTTTTTCTTTTTGTATTGCTACTTCCCATTTCTTTTGGTCAAAATTATCTTTTTCTTCCATTATTATTATAACTAATTTTCCTTCTCCAACTTTTTCATAACTTTTCAAAATGTCATTGAAATATTTATCAAATACATTTATGCAACGATTACTTATTCCTTTGGAATTCTCTGGGTTTAACATTGCCATAGTCCTTTTTTCTTTTTCTGGAGGATAAATTATATGAATTCCAATGTTATCTACTACTCCATTTAAAGAAAATCCCAATAACCTCAAAACTCCATTTTCTCCATAAATTTTTTTGTCTTTTTCTTTTACTATTTTACTTAACATATATATACCAGCTGGAGTAGTCATACCTTTTATTTCATCCCCTTCTTGTTTTCCTATTCCAACAACCTCTTTTGATATAAATTTTCCGTCTTCTGAAAATTTATATAATGTCGGTTTTGTTCTGTCACTTTTTCTGAGAACTAAAAAATCTCCTTTTACAATTTCGTTGTGCGTATAAAAATCTACATATTTTAAAACACTGCTTTCAATTTTTTCTTTCGATGACTCATTTATGTTTTTTGTTTCCTTCGGCTGTATTTTTATAGGTGAAGTTTTTTCTTTGTTTTCAGTGTCCTTTATTGGCATTGTTGTTGTTTTTGTAGAATCAATTGGATTTTCAGTGATTTTAGTTTCTATTTTTTCTTCTTCCTCTATTATCGGCTCTTTTTTAATTTGATCTTTATCTTTGTTTAAAAGCATCCCCAAAAACATTGTTCCAAAAAGCAACATCTTTTTTATCCATTGTGTTGATTTGTCGCCTTTCTTAATTATACTTTCAATTTTCTTTTCATTATCTTTTGATATTTCACCTTGTTCTATTATTTGTTTTTCAATTATTAAAATTTCATCAAGCTCTTCTTCAGTTAACAGCCCGTCTTTTATCAGCATTTCTAAAATTTTCTTATTCTTATTTTCTTTTGGTTCTTTTTCTACTGTTTCAAAAACATAGTCTATATAGCAATCAACTCTTTTTTCGTAAGGAATTTCAAAACCATTACTTTCTAATATTCTTATTATTTGTTCTTTTTTTGTTGCATTAGTTAAATGTGTTGTTTCTTCTCTTATCTCTGTTTCCAGCTCGGGAGAAATTTTAATAGAAAGCCATTCCCCTATTTTTTGGATTTCATTTTGATTGTTTATATAATTTTTTAAACCTTCTGGCATTTTGTATTTATATTTTAACACATATTTGCAATTAAAAAAACCGTCCTTTTGAGACGGTTTTTATTTATTTAAATGAAGAACTATTTTTGTACTTCTTCAATTTCTCTCCCCTGGATTTTTAAATAAGCTATTATCTTATCAAAATTACCAGTTTTAAGATCACTTTTTCGGATACGAACTACCTTTCCGTTGTCATCAATTGTTCCTTTTTTGGGCATTTGAACGATTGTCTTTTCACCCTTAGGTGTTGGTTCCCATTTCCAAAGAAAACCCATTCTGGCAGTAACATAAGTTGTTTGTGTTCCTGTTTTTTTAGGAATAACAACAGGTTTCTTTGTTGAATCAACAGGAGTTGGAACTGTTTTTACCGGAGTATTAACAACAACAGAAGAATCTTTTACAACTTCAACTTTTTCATAAGTTTTGTTTTTTACTGCTTTTGTTGTAAGAGCAAGGTATCGTAAAGATAAAGAATCTGAAAAAGATTTTTGGGCTTTTAACTGCATTTCTAGTTCCGCTTTTTCTTTATCAAGTTGATCTAACCTTACAGCATCACTACTGTCTTTGGAAGCTTGAGCCATTTTTAATTGTTCAAGCTCTCTTTTTAAAAGAACAGAGGAGGAATCAACCTGAGTAGTGTTGTTTTTTTTGTCCAACCAGTCATTTACAGCCTTAATTCTGTCGGTTGTGTATTGAGCTGTTTTTAAATCTTCGGCTTTTTGGTATTCAACCTTTGCTTTAAGGTAATCCTTTTTAGCCCAGGCTTTGTCACCGTTTGTAACTGCAGTGCTGTACTGCTTTTTTTCGGTTTTGTTTAAGCGTTTTTGTTTTTGAGCAATTGAATTAAAGCTCAGCCCTATAAAAAGGGTAACCATAAATAAAAAGATAGTTGTTTTCATGATTTTCAAATTTAGTTAAACGATTTAATTTACTTTAATGAATAGCTTTAATCTCCACTTTTGAAGAGCAAAGTCATTCATTAAAATAAACCTCAAAAATCAAGGTATTTCAAAGATCCATAAACTGCTCACAGTATAGCATATAAAACCCTATTTTGTCAATAGGTAAATTTATGTTTTTTAAGATTTGTTTATTTATAGTTTTTCTTGGAGTTCTTCAATTTTCTTTATCTTTTCGAGATTTTTTTGTGCGCGTTCTGCTATTGCGGAGTTTTCTTTCAACATGTATTCAAAGAATCTCTTTGAGTTTTCTAAATTATCTACAAGTACTTCTTCAGATAATTCATTTATTTCTTTTTGTATTTTTTGTCTTTCTTCCTCCTTTTTATTTTCTTCGTTGTCTTCTAATTTTACAGGAGTGTCATCAACGGCTCCCCTTTTTGCATTTTTTGTTATGTTTGGGTCAATAATATCTAAAAATTGTTTTTCAGTTAAATTTTTTATTTTTCCAAAAACCATTACCCCTCTCACGTCTTTTGCACAGTCTGGATCAGCTTTGTTTAATTTATCAACTATATTACTAAGGTTTGGATTATTTGAATTGATAAAAAATCTATTATTTTCTTTGTTCCAACCTATATAAGTATCAAGTCCTATAGATTTGGTTGCTATAAAAGCCAAGCCATTTGGTATTGTGTTATGTTTTTTTATTTCTTTTTTTGTTTTTTTCTTGAAATATTTTCCAGTTTCAAAAAAGTTGTTGTAAACAACTTTTCCTAAAGAGTTTGTATTTAAATTTAACTTTCCAGCTTGAGAAAAATCTTCTGCTTTTTCAATACCTATGAATGTCTTTTTAACTTTTTCTTCAATTTCTTTTATTTCTTCTGAATATTTTTTTAAGAGATCAGTTGTTAATGGGGATGAAAAATCTTTTATCTTTCCAGATTTGAATAATTCCATTAGGGTTTTAGCAGGAATTTTTTCAGCCAATGCATAAAGAGTTTTTGGCCATGTCTTTTCAAAATATTCTCTAGTAAGAGTATTTTTTCCACTTTTTTCTTTTTTATTTAAATAAGTCAGATTGTCAAAATCAGTCACAAAATCAACATATTTTTTAAGCCAAGCAGGATTTTCTTTAAGAGAGTCAGCTTTTTGCATTATGTCATAAATCATTTTAGTTCCAGAAGTTGGTTCTCTTTGTTCAGGTCCGTGATGATCTATATAGATCATTGTCGTTTCTCCATTTTTTTCAATTTTTATCCATTCTCCACCGACATCAATAAAAATTTTAATGCCTTCTTTTTTTTCTATTAAATCTTGACCCGAGCTGTCTTTTTTAATAAAAGAAGTCATTGCTCCTTCGTTGTAGATTTCTTCTGGCGTTTTTTTATTAAAATTATTAAAAATAATTAAACTACTTTCTGCGTCTAGATCAGGTTTTGGAATAAATATTTTTTTGTCGGTATTTTTATCTATTTTTTTTGCTTCAGGATCAGTAAATTCTTCTCCCCCAACTATGATTTGATCAATTTTGTTATTTTTAATTATTTCTGCAATTTCTTCGATTACTTTTTCATATTTTGTTTTTAAAACTTTTTTCTCTGGCAGAGTGTTCTTTTTTTCTTGCCATTCTTTGTATTCTTTTTTGAATTTTTCGTCTTGATAAAAATCAACCCATTTTTGTTTTAAAAAGTATTTTAAATTTTCTTCACTGAAATCTATATAATTTTGACCTAAGACTTTCCCATTTTTATCTACTTTGTCTTTGTTAAAACATGCGATAGACTTAGTCTTTTCTTTTTCGTTTATTCTTACGTGATCTATTTTGTATTTTATTTCTTCTATTTTTTCAGGGTCTCCTTTTTTATTAACGATTTCTTTTAGTTCAAATTCTTCATCTTTTTTTAATTCTTTAACTGGGCCGTCTTTTCCAACAGAGAATGTCATAAGAATTTTTCCCTCTTTATTTTCCTTATTTTCTTCTTCTTCAACTTCAATTGTTCGTTCGTCTATTTCGTTTGCCTCCTCTTTTTTTGGTATATTTTTAACCCCCGGCATCACGGACTTTATTTTTTTAGGAGTTTTTGGAATTGTTTGTTTTTTAGGAAAATCTATATTAAAAACATTTCCATTTTCTTGTTCCCAAGTGGTTTTTGTCTCATCTGCTGACTCCTCTGTGTTTTTTAGTTTAATTTTTTCAGTTTTTTCTCCTTTTGAGTTAATTAATACAAGCTCAACTATTTTTCCATCTTTATTAGCTTTAATATCTTCTATATTAAAATCTTCTCCAATTTTTAGCCCAATCTTAAGACTGGTTCCTCCTACGTTTATACTTTTACGTGGATAAAGTCTTTCCTCTTCCTTTTTTTCATTTTTTAGAGGTTTTAGACTATCAAAACTGTTTCCTATTGTTTTTGGTTTTTCTTTTACCATATTTTTATTATAATTCCTTTAGTTTTTTATAGCTAATTTTTAGTCAAAACTGTTTTTATTTTACATAACTTAAACAAAACTGTCAATTTAGTTTTCCCCAATCATATTGACTTTTGGCTTGTTTTGCGCTACTCTTGGTTTATACGGATTAGGAGTACGAAAGAGCTTGGCTGAAAGATAGATATGACAGTAACCATCGTAAGAACTTTTGTTTGCAGTACATTTGGTCGTCCTGTAACTCGCCCTTACATTAAAAGGGTTGAAAAAGAAATCTTACGGTAATTAATTAGGCTTATAAAACCTCAATTTAAAATATTCAGTTCTGTCTTAGCGTTTTCCCTGTTGTGCGGGGTGTTTTTTGCGCCTTTATCAGCTCATGCTTGGTCTTTTTCTGATCTTTTTGGTAGTAATGCTTCTGCTGACTCAAACAATACAGATTTAACTCAAGATATTGATAAAACCTCTCAAAGTAGAGATTTATCTCTACAAGCAAATGTTTCTTCTGCTTTAGTTCTTGAAGATAAAAAAAATACCGACGGTGAAGTAAAATCAGACGCAAGTGTTAATATTCTTTCTGATAATGCCTTATTACCCGCAACTAGTTCTATGGGAACAGTTGGAGTGGATGGTGGAGATGCGCTTTCTGACCAAATAAGTGTTTATGTGATTAGAAAAGGTGACTCAATTGAGGCTATTGCAAAGATGTTTGATGTTTCTGCAAATACTATTTTATGGGCAAATGACATGAAAAAAGGTGATAAGCTTGTTGAGGGTGACATGCTTTTTATTTTACCAGTTTCTGGAGTTAAACATGTTGTTTCTAAGGGGCAAACATTAAAAGGAATTGCAAAGAAATACAATGTAGATGTTATAGATATAGCTGGTTTTAATGGAATAGCGCAAGATGCCCAATTGGCTGTAGGAGATGAATTAATTATCCCAGATGCTGAAATATCAGATGAAGGAGATGGTAGTAAGCCAATTTCAACAAACAAAACTCCTGTAATAAAACAACCAACCAGAAATATAGCAGGATATTTTATAAATCCAGTTCCAGATTATAAAAGAAGAAGTCAGGGAATTCATGGAAAGAATGGAATAGACTTAGCAGCACCAAAAGGTACAGAGATTGTTGCTTCTGCTTCAGGAACCGTTCTTCTTGCTCGTAATGGATATAACGGAGGTTATGGAAATATGGTTATCGTTCAGCATCCAAATGGAACTAAAACGTTATATGGTCATATGTCAAAATTAGGGACTCACACGGGAGCAAAAGTTTCCCAAGGTGAAACAATAGGTTATGTTGGTTCTACGGGACGTTCTACTGGACCACATTTACATTTTGAGATTACTGGAGCTAAAAATCCAGGAGGTACAACTCCTATGTCATTTGCTTCACTTTAAAATTTAATATAAATATACAGAGTTAAAAATTTCTCCATAACAATGGGGATTTTTTTATTCTAATATTAACAAAGAAATCATTGCTAATACTCCGATAATTACAGTTATCAATTGGAAAAAAGAATATTTTAATCCTTTGGTTTTTTGTAGTTCAGGTATTAGATCTGCAACTGCAATATAAATAAAACCCCCTGCTGCTATTGGCAAGAACCAAACAGTGGAATTTTTTGCAACTTCTCCAAAAATAAAAACGATTATTAATCCCAATATTGCTGTTAGGGCTGATAGGAAATTTAACCAAAGCGCGCGCTTTTTAGTGTAGCCAGAGTGAATTAAAACTGCGAAATCTCCTATTTCTTGTGGAATTTCATGTAATACTACGGCTAAAGTTGTAGCAATTCCGACTGGGATACTGACTAAAAAACTTGCACCTATTATGATTCCATCAATTAAATTATGAAATCCATCAGTAATAAGAACAAGTTTCCCTACCGGATGAATATGAGTTTTTTCTGTGTCTTCTCCATGATGATGCCAGTGAAGAAATTTTTCAATAATAAAAAAAAGTAGAATTCCTACAATTATCAAAACACTTGCGAGTGTTGCGTTAGGTATTTTTTGAAAAGTTTCAGGTATTAAATGAATAAAAGCATCACCCAAGAGCGCTCCGACAGCTAAGCTTATGAAAAGATGAACGTATTTTTTTAATACTTCTTCTTGTAAAGATAGGGAAAAAACTCCAATTAAAGAAATTAAACCCACTATCAAGACGCTTACGAAGGAATAGAAATATGTTGTGATCATTTATTTAAAATTTATTAATTTATATCAACGAAAGCTTAACATAAATTTTTAAGATTTGTAAGTAAATTTTTATTTTACTTGACTTTTATTTTTGTATGATATATAATATAAAAAATTCTTTTTAGTTAAATAATTTAAACCCCCAAAAAATGAAAAAGATTATTAGTTTCTCTCTGATTATTCTGGGATTAGCTTTCATTACTAAAGCTCAAACAGAAGTTATTGATCTATCCGGAGACGGAGTAAAATGTTTTTTAAACAAAGTTGGAAGATACTATTTTGCAGACAGTATCACAAAAAAGCCAATTAATAAAAAAACATATACTCAAAAACCTGTTTCTGGTTATGCTAATGGTTTTGCAATATTGCAAAATGATGATGGTGATATGTTCTTTGTAAAAAAGAACGGTACTGAATCCCCGAGGTTTTTTCACATCAGTCCTTTTTCTGAAGGAGTAGCTGCTGTAGTAGAAATTAACGGAGAAGGTCTTGCTTTTCACATAGATACTAATTGGGTTCCTATTTATAAAGAAAAATATGAACTAGTTGGAGATTATCACAAAGGTTTCGTTGTTGTGCAGGACTCAGAAGTAAAAAAGTTTTTCTTCATTGATAAAAGCGGGGAACCATTACGTAGTAGTTTAAATGGAGATATCATTGCCTTTTCAAAAAGACCACCAGATTTTGATTCCAACGGTGTTGTTACAATAGAAAACAAAAAAACTGTTTTAAAACTTATTGTAAAAGACGACGGAGAAGTAAAATTCACCATGGCGCCAACAGTAAAAAAGGAATTAAAAAATCAGAATTAAAACGAACGAAAGTTCAAAAAAGTTCAAGTAAAACAATTGCTTGGACTTTTTTATTTGTGCGGGATGGGAGAATCGGCTACTACATAGCCAGGTGCTTTTCGATCTGCTTACGCAGATAACGAAAAGCCTTTCGAATCTCCCACGCAAGAAAATAAATTTTCTTGCTATCCCTTACTCTGTGCGGGATGGGAGAATCGAACTCCCAACCACAGTTTGGAAAACTGTTATTTTACCATTAAACTAATCCCGCTTTTGATTTATAAATTAACAATACTAATATACCAAAAATAACCTTAAAAATCAACGTCTAACATGGTCGGGCTGCTGGGAATCGAACCCAGTCTCCATGCTCCCAAAGCACGTGTACTACCGGTATACTACAGCCCGAAGAAATTACATTATAGCATTTTTAATTTTTTTATCTAGAAGCTCGTTTGGAACTAATCCTTTTAACATCTTTTCTAAGATAATCTCTTTTGTTTTTATATCAAAAAATTTATCTGGACCTGAAATAATTTCTCCACTTTTGCGCCATTTTTCAAAAGTTTCCCTCACTTTAATTTCTGGCATTTGCACCAAGATAACATCTTTTACTTTTTCCATCTGTTTATTTTTTTCAGCAATTTTTTGTATTGAGTTATTTATTGTGAATTGTATTTTATTTAATTTTTCTTCTGATTCAACTTTTACTCCTCTATCGTTTAGGCTTGTAGTTTTGATTATAAAATCTATTTTATAATCAACATCTTGATACGCATTTGCCTGAACTATTTCAAAATTAAAACTTGGATTATCGGTTGAAATTTGAATCAAAAAAGACTGCACCATTTTTTCCGCAAGAACTCCTGTTTGCATATTGTCTAAAGATTTTTCTTGTTCTCTTTTACCAATTTGTTCATATGCTTTCTTTTTTAATAAATCTTTTTTCTCATTTTTCTTCACTTCATTTTCAACAATATATCTATTTAACAAATTTAAAATTTCACGTTCAGCTACCGAGTTTACGTATTTGTTGTATATTTTTTTACCATCATTTTTTTCAAAAAATGAACTGTTGTTGAAATAAAATTCTTTTCCCCATTCTGATCCAGAAAGGACTTCCCCAAGGGACACTTTTAACCTCTCTTCTTTGGAATCTTTTGTGATACGAGTAAATAAATTATTTCCATGTCTGTTATATTCAATTTCTCTTTGTCCTTTATGTTCGAATTTTCCATTTCGCATGTCCTCTGTTTTTACCCTTATTTTTTCTAGTTCTTTTGAAAAATCTTCACTAAAAGAAATTCTTTCTGGATATCCAGAAAGAATTTCTTTTATAACTAAGTCAGTTTCATTTTCTGTATTTATTTTTTTACTTTCGGCTTCTATTTTAAATTCCATATTTTAATTATACACTATTATAAAACTATATCTTCAATTGTTTTTACTCGTGCTTTCTTGTTTTTTATGTCTAAGAAAACTACTAGTAAGTCTACTTGCCATTCTTTTTCTTCTGGAATTTTTTCAGATAAAAGATAAGTTTGGATTGTTCTGGCCATTCGTTTCATTTTCCAAGGGTGCATATTGTCTTCAGGCTTGTATTGGTCTAAGGTTTCACGGGAAACATCAATTAAGTTTCTTGATACTGATTTAACTTCAATAAAATACAGCCTCCCCTTTTTTTCTGCGACAATATCAATTTCACCCCATTTTTTAGTATAATTTCTGTCTTGTATAGTAAAACCATGTTTCACGAGAAACCTTTCTGCAATATTTTCTCCAATTTCCCCTATTTTTTGTGTTTCTGAAGTAAAAACTTTAGGCATTTTTGTTAAATGTTACACATGTAACAACATAAAGATGTTTCACGTGAAACATATAGCTTAATTTTTGTGTCTTTTACTAAGATATCCATATTTTACAATGTATTTTTATGTTTTAAGCGACAAAAAGACAGTTTAAAATTATGTCCTTTATAAACAATACCCACACAGTTATCCACAGTTTTTTATAAAATCCTTATATTTCAAAGGGTGGAATAAAGGACTATCGGTCATGTGCACCCGGAGGGATTCGGGTATTACATACCCAGGTATTTTTCTATTTTAAAAAATAAAGAAAAATCTTTCGAATCCCTCACAAAAGTAAATAAATTTACTTTTTCGTGTGCACCCGGAGGGATTCGAACCCCCAACAACTGCTTCGAAGGCAGGTATGATATCCATTTCACTACGGGTGCAGTTTTCTAATTATACTCTATATTATTTTGTTATCAAAACTAAAAAACTATTTGTATGTAACAATTGCAATAAAAAAAATAAAATACTATAATTGTAATTGTTAAAATATTTGGTGGTCTTTATACATAGAGTAATTGCTAAGCAAAAAGAAAATTAACAAGTTTGTATAATCAGCGGTCATGGTTTAGTGGTAGAACACGTCCTTGCCAAGGATGTGACGGGAGTTCGATTCTCCCTGGCCGCACATAAATTTAGTGAATACACTAGAGAAAAATTTAATAAACAAAATACCAAAAGAGGTTTCACATGTAACTGAAACTCTAGAAAAAGCTGGTTTTGAAGCATATTTGGTTGGAGGTTGTGTTCGTGATCTTTTAATTGATAGGGAACCAAAAGATTGGGATATAACAACAAATGCGAAACCAGAACAAATTATTGGTCTTTTTGAAAAAACCGTTTATGAGAACACTTTTGGAACAGTGGGGGTTTGTTTACCTGTTGGATTAGATGTTTCTTGTGAAACACAAAAAGAAGATGTTTCACAAGAAACATCAAAATATAACATTATAGAGGTTACACCCTATAGAATTGAAGCAAAATATAGTGATTTTAGACATCCAGATGAGGTTATATTTAGTGATAAGTTGGAAGATGACCTTAAGAGACGTGATTTTACAATAAACGCGATAGCTTTAGATTCTAAAGGACATTTAATTGATTTGTTTGATGGGATAAAGGACATAAAGAGTAAAACATTAAAGACAGTTGGAGACCCAAACGATCGTTTTAATGAGGATGCTTTAAGAATGTTGCGAGCAGTACGTATTGCTTTACAGCTTGATTTTTCTATTGCGTATGAAGTTTCAGAAAATATTTTTAAAAATTCTAATTTAATAGAAAAAATTTCTGTTGAAAGAATTCGTGATGAATTTGTAAAAATAATTATGTCAAAAAATCCATCTACTGGAATTTTAATGTTAGAAAAATTTGGATTGTTAAAAAAAATAATTCCAGAGTTAGAAGAGGGAATAGGTTGTGAACAAGGAGGAGAACATATTTATGATGTTTGGAATCATTTACTTCATGCATTACAACATTCTGCTGATAAAAATTGGCCTTTAGAAATAAGGCTTTCTGCGCTTTTTCATGATATTGGTAAACCTAAATCTAGACGTCTTGCTTCGTCTGGTGTTTTTGCTCAGGTCCTCGGTTTTTCTAGCTCCGCTCGGCCAGATCATTCACAAAAGCACACAGACTCAGTCAAATTAAATACTAAGAAAAAATTTACTTTTTATGGTCATGAAGTTGTCGGTGCGCGAATGACAAAAAAAATTTTAGAGAGATTAAAATTTTCCAACAAAGAAATTGAGCTTGTGGATAAACTCGTTCGCAACCACATGTTTTTTTCTGACACTGAACAAATTACACTTTCGGCCGTGCGAAGAATTATCACAAAGGTAGGAAAAGAGAATATCTGGTCCCTTATGAATGTCCGTGAGTGTGATAGGGTAGGGATGAAAAAGAAAGAAGCCCCATATCGTTTGCGAAAATATTTTGCAATGATAGAGGAAGCACTACATGATCCTATTTCTGTTGGACAGCTTAAAATTGATGGAAAATTTATGATAGAAGATATTGGAATTAAGTCAGGACCTAGAATGGGCTGGATTTTACATGCTTTATTAGAAGAAGTGCTTGAAGACCCAAAAAAGAATACTGTTGAATATTTAAAGGACAGAACACTAGAACTTAATGGACTTTCAGATTTAGAATTAAGGACATTAGGGGAAAAAGGAAAAGAAACTAAAGAAGAACTAGAAGAGGAAGAAGTTTCGAAACTTCATAAAAAGCATGGAGTTTAAAAACAGAGATTAAAGATCCTCGTTAAGAAGACTATCTTTTGCAGGTTTGTAAAATATGTTGTTTAAAATTTTTCCAAAATGGTCAAAAAGTTTTGTACTGTAAGGAAAGAGATTGAAGATAATAGCTAAACTAAAAAGAGAGAGTGCTATCTTCCATGAATAAAAAGAAAGTGGAATAGCAATTAAAGAAAAAACGACAGGAACAAGTGTGCGTATCGTACTACCACGAATTTCTCTTTTACTTATTTCTGGATTCTTAATGTGTTCTGAAAACAAAACATAATTTCTCATCCAAAACATTGAAAGCCCTATTAAAATTGTGTGTATCCCAAAGATGCTTATTGCAAGCTTGCTCTGGCTAAAATGTCCAAGTAGATTTGAGGAAAATGGAATAAGGGCAACAAGCATAAAAAATAATGCATTTATATTAGTAAGTTTCGTGTCTATGTTTTTTGCATACACTGATACAAAAAAATGATGTGCTCTCCAATATGTAAATAAAAGAGCAAACGACAAAACATAAGCTATTAAAGAAGGTATTAGCGCTTTTATTGCGACCCAGAGCTGTAAGTCATTATATGACGACATAGCTGGTACCTTGATTTCAAAGACGATAATCGTCATAACTATGGCGAAAATTCCGTCTGAAAGTTCATCTAATCTTGCTGGTTTCATACCAATAATAATAGCATAAATTTAAATTAAAAATAATATGTTAAAATAAACTCATGAAAATCGGCATTTTTGATTCAGGGTTGGGCGGTTTAATTATTGCGAAAGCAATAAGAAAATTGATGCCTGAATATGATTATGTATATTTGGGTGATACAAAAAGAGTGCCTTATGGAAATAGATCTCATGAGACTGTTTTTGAATTTACAAAGGAAGCGGTTGATTATTTATTTAAAAAAGAAAATTGTGAAATTATAATTTTAGCTTGCAACACCGCTTCAGCAAGAGCGCTTAGAAAAATACAGCAAGAATATTTGCCAAAGAATTT
>JBAQNK010000056.1:0-9189 GCA_049303695.1 Minisyncoccia bacterium
AGAAAGATAAAAGTAGAAATCGCTTTAGTTAAAGGAAAAAAGAAATACGACAAGCGTGAAACTATTAAAAAACGAGAAACCGAAAGAGAAGTTCGCCGAGAATACAAAGAACGTTGAAAACATAGAAGTAGATTCTGCCCATTCGACTAAGCTCAGGGCAAATTTGCTTCGCAAATTTGGGGATGCAAGGCATAGACAGTTGGCCTTTTGCTATTGATGCATACCGAGAATGGACGCAATCTCGTTAAACTTCGTTCAAATGTTAATTGCAAAATTGACTTCTAAGGCTTTTGCAAGAGTTTCTCCATACTTCGGTATGAATTCTTTTGCATTCGCTCCAGCTTTCGCGTAAGCCTAGGCTGGTGTCTTTCTCATAGACTTCCGATATATGAGATAAGGCATAATATTATCGGGATAGCCCCGACGATTTTCTCAACGTCGAGACAAAACTTAGAGAATCGATTAAAAAATATTTCGCTCGCTTAAGAATTTTTTAATCTAAACAAAAAAGCGCGCTAAGTATGTAGACTTCTTTACAAAAACCTTCTGCACACGGGTTCAATTCCCGTCATCTCCACATCAAGGGTATTTGAGGTAACAAAATCCTCAAATAACCTTACAGCACTTGGAATTTCAAGTGTTCTATAACCACCTTTTCTTGAAAGGGCTAATTTCTTATCAAAGATAAAATAAAATAGTCCTTGTTTTTCTTTTGTACTTAAATTAACCCATACAGAATAGGGGCTTTTTAATAATGTTACTGATTTTTCTAGTGCGGTTCTATAAGGAATATTTAAGTCTTCTGTATTAACTACTGGATGATTATTCTCTATTGCCTCAATTTCCTCACTACTGTTCACAATTTGTCTTTCATATGCCTTCTTCAAAGATTCATTATTAGCCGAAATCAATAAGTTGGTGAGTTCTGTTATTTTATTTTCTAATTCTCTTTTTCTCGTATCTGATGATTTAATTGAATTATGAAAATTTTCTATTTCTTCTTTCCAAACAGAATCAAAAACTTTTTTTACAAGTATTGAAACCTCGTCTTTGAGAATTATTTTCTTCAAAAGTTCATTAAGCTGATCGTGTGCAAATTCTCTTGGAATAACTTTCCAAAAGTTTTGACAATGTTTGTTTTGGCAAAAATAATATGGATGTCTTTTCTTTTTACCTTTAGCCCAAGCTCCAGTCAAATGACGTTCGCAATCTGCACACACCAATAATCCCCTAAGCGGGAAGTCATCAGTAAGGTCAGTTCTTATTCTTTTTCCAAAATCCAATTTTCCAAGTCTTTTTTGATTTATTTCATAAGTTTCTACAGAGATAATACCTTCGTGTTTTCCTTTTCGACGAGACATTTCCCATTTAGGATATATCAAATCACCACAATAAAATGGATCTTTTATGAATTCTGTAAGTTTATCTATATACTTTTCTGGTGACTGCTTATTCCAAAAACCCTTTTCAACTAAAAATCTACAAACATCGATTTTTCTTACATAAGTCCCATTAGCAAAACCTTCTAAGGCTTCCTTTAATAACTGTCCATCTTTGTTTGGTATAGAGATCTTACCGTGTTCTCTATCAGCAGTCATTGTATAACCTTTTTTACTACCAAAAGGCCAGTAACCTAGTTCCATACGTGCTTTTTGTTTTTGAATAACTTGTCGACGATTTTGATGTCTTTCAAGTTCTGCACTTCCAGCTATAACAGTTTCTGCGAAACGACCTTCTGGGCTGTCATCGAAATTATAGTTGAGACATTTTAAGGTAACATTTCTTGCCTTAAATGCTGTTCTAAGTTTCAAATGAAATTCGACATCACGAGCAAAGCGTTTCAAATCATCAAACACAACCATAAATTTTTTGTGTGGATTATTGTCTATATGTTTTAGTAATTCTCTCATCGCTGGTCGATTCATAAAATCACCTCCACCAGAAAAAGAATCAAGAAAAGATCTTTCGTATTGTACTCTAATTTGCCTTAAATCATTGATACAACGATCTTCTTGGCTTTGAAGACCAGATCCTTCGGTTTCTTGTCTTTTACTCGAAACACGGGCATATACAAGCCCAAGACGCCCTTCAAGGGAGTTCACGCCTAACGAGCTATCTGTAATTTTTCTTGCTTTACTCATATTTAAGTTTATTTTTCTACTTGCTCTCTAATATAATTCTCTATTTCTAATCTCGCTATATTTCTACAAAACGCCTCAATGTATGATAATTTCTTTTTTATGTCTTCTTCTGAACTTTTATAATCACTAATTATTTTTCGATATTCTTCTGTTGATATCATCACTTTTTCTTTTTGTGATGAAGTCCCAGTTTTATAACTGATAACTAACGTCTTCTTTTAATTGCCCCAGTTTTGCAACTGATAGCCTTAACTTTTAATTCTTTCCCTTTTTCTTATTTCACTAGACTGGATAATTCCATCTTCTACGTGGACAACAACGTCTCCATAAAAACCTTTTTCCAGTCCATTTATTTCTGGCTTTATATTGAAATTTCTTTTCTCTGGAGTGGTTTTCAATGTTATCATTTCAAAGATTTTTCCAGCTCTCTTTTCAAAGTTAATTTTCTTTTCATCTTTTGATCTTACTTTTTTTATCAATCCACTTTCTTGTCTGGAAACTCGTAATACTTTTCTTGCCTCAATGTTAGGAAAATGAGTAAATTCTCTTACTAAACCTTCCATAGAAATTAGTAAAATCTTCGGGAAATCCATATTTAATCCATTTAAGAAATTTTTCATAGAAAGGAAAAAATCAAAGCTTTTTACAAAGACGTCACCACTAGGTTCAATAAACAAAAATAGGTCAACTTCTTCACTCATTGATAGAAAAATTTTATATTCAAAATCCAAGTACACTTCATATTTTCTGTCCCATTTCAAAAGATTCTCTTTTATCTTTTTTATTTTTTCCAAAGACAAACCAAAGGATCTCAATTCATTAACTATCTTTATCCATATTATTTCTGTCTGATTAAACTTAATCCATTCTTGATTTTTAATATCTGTACAAGAATCCGGTAATACTCCTTTTTCTTTCCAGTTATTAAGAACTCTGTAAGAAACACCCGTATCTTTTGCAGTATATTTTCTATCACGAAAATGCCTTCTGATAATTTCATAGCCTTCTTCCTTCATATACTCCAAATATTTAGGGGAGACTTCTTCCATCTCTTTACCCATCAATTCCAATAATGATTCTAAGTTACCCATATATAAAGTATACACTAATGTAAGGTTTTAGCAACTCCCTAACCCTAAAGACTGCAGAAAGTCAAAAGCTAGTAATAGTAAGGTTTATTCGGGATTCCAAAGACTGTAAAAAGTCTCCCTAAGGCTAGTAAAAGTCCCTCTCAAAGCTATCAAAAAGTCTCCCTAAGGCTCCGCAAAAGTCTATTTGTATATCTCTATCGATTGAGAAAAGGAGGTTATTTCAGCTACCTTTTCGTTTGAGTAAGCGTCTTTAGCTTCGAAGTGAGAATACCCAGTTACTGCTTTCTTCAACAAACCGATCTTAGCGATGAAATCTTTTTTGAAATCAACTTTTTGTGTATACCACATACTATCTATGTAAACCACTGTGGCCTTATCGGAAAATTCATAAGAAGAAACCAACTTGGCCTTCTTGGCGGTTTCCATAAAATCATTCAGTTCCTTTTGTGCTTGTTCTTTTGAAACTGTTGGGGTTGAAGTTTGCTGTTGAGTTTGTTGCGGAGGTGGAGTTGTACTATTTGATGATCCTCCATTAAATAGATTTATAAAAAATATGATAACTATTAAAACAACAAAACCGGTTATAAACGGGTGCTTTTTTATTCGATCTTTATTCTTTTCAGAAAGAAGCTCGATCTTTGTATTAGCGTCCATAGATATTCTTTTGCGTCTTAATAATAAGTACCTAGTGTAAGACGCAAAAAGCCTACCACTAGGTGAGCCCGAGAGCTCATATACGAGTTTCCCCGTACAACGCAACGAACGCCCTAATGATAGGTTCTTTATGTTCGTTGCGATTTGTTCACCGTGCCTCCATTTCTGAAGGTTTAGGCTACTTATTGCTATTTATTTGTAACTTAATAATACCGTAAAATTACTAATTTTACTAGATGATCACTGATTTTTCTCAAGCTAGTACTTTTGTCATTTAAGCGTTATAATCAGACTATAAAATGAAAAAGAAAGTTATAAAGTCAAACAACCTATTTTCAGAAAAATCTTCAAATGAAGCGATTTTTTATAATGAGGACTGTTTGGATGTTTTGAAATCATTACCAGATAATTCAATAGATCTTATTGTTACCTCCCCTCCATATGCTGATCAGAGAACTAAAACTTATGGCGGAATAAAAGCAGATAAATACGTTGAGTGGTTTCTTCCAATAACGAAAGAACTTTTGCGAGTACTTAAACCTAAGGGAACTTTTATTTTGAATATAAAAGAAAAAGTATCTAGTGGTGAAAGACATACATATGTTATCGAACTAATTATAGAAATGAGAAAACAAGGTTGGTTGTGGACGGAGGAATTTATTTGGCATAAGAAAAATTGTTTTCCGGGTAAATGGCCTAATCGTTTTAGGGACGCTTGGGAGAGGCTTTTACAATTTAATAAAGCGAAGGATTTTAATATGTACCAAGATGAAGTAAGAGTCCCGATGGGAGATTGGGCAAAAACAAGATTGAAGAATTTAAGCGAAACGGATAAAAAAAGAGATAACTCAAAGGTTGGAAGTGGTTTTGGTAAAAATGTTTCCAAATGGGTTGGACGTGAATTGGCATATCCTACCAATGTATTAAATTTAGCTACAGAAACGGGCAATAAAAGTCATAGTGCTGTCTTCCCTAAATCATTACCAGAGTGGTTTATAAAATTATTCACAAAAGAAGGAGATGTTGTCTTAGATCCATTTTTAGGTTCTGGAACAACAAGTATTGTCGCTGGTATGTTGGGACGTAGTTCTATAGGCATAGAGATCTTGCCAGACTATTTTGAATTATCAATTAATAATTATAAAGAAGAAAATAAAGCATAACTATGAAAAAAATTAATTATGAAAAAATAGAGAAATTTATTGCAACTGACGTTGTTAAGCCTTTTTATGAGAAAAGAATTGAAAAGCTAAGAAACATAAAAATGAAGGATGTGATGAAGAGAAAAAATCCATATTTATTTAAGGCAAAGAACATACAAACGGCTGGAGATTTAGTCAAAGATATTTTGGACGCCTTCCTTTCTTCTCAAGAGGAGACAATTTTTGGAGATCTATTAGAGAACTTGGCCATAGAAGTTAATAAGAGTGTTTTTGGAGGTAAAAAAGCTGAAGAAATAAAATTTAGGAGTTTGGATTTAATCTTTAAGAGATCTGGTAAATTGTATATAGTTGGTATTAAATCTGGGCCTAATTGGGGAAATGCTGATCAAGTTAATACAATGAGAAAAAATTTCAAAGAAGCAAAAAGAATACTAAAAGAAGAAGGAGAAACTTGTGAAATTATTAGTATAAATGGTTGTATTTATGGCAAGGACAATGTTTCTTTTAAGAAACATAATAATGATAGTGACTTAGATTATCATAAATTGTGTGGGCAAAAGTTTTGGGAATTAGTCACGGGAGATAATGATTTTTATAAAAAACTTATCAAGCCATTAGACAAAGAAGTTAAGAAACAAGATGATATATTTAAGGAAACTTATATTCAAAAAATTAATGAGATGACTAAAGATTTAATTGATCTTTTTTATACTAAAAACAAACTTGATTGGGATAAAATTGTTGAATATGTTTCTAAGGCAAAATAATAGGCTGATTTAAGTAATTATTATATAATATCAATATGCCAATATTACTAGGGCCGTTTGATCCAATTAAATTAATTTTTAATGTAATAAACTCGCTAATGTCTAGGGGGTTATTGTCTAATGTTGACGCTCGAAAAATCTTAAAAGATTCGCTTGATCCAAATATGCCAGATGTTGAAAAAGAAAAATTCATTGATTCACTTTTCACTAATCAAAATGGCCAGAAAAAACAATAAGACAATTACACAAATCAACCAAACTATTGATGTCGAAAACATTGCTATTAAAGAGCCATTAAATGATATCGATGTATTTTTAAGTTTTTGTAGAGAAGATATACAATCGGCGGTTAAGGAATTGGAAAAAATAAAAACAGAAGAAAATAGAAAACATCTACAAAGATTGGTATATGTAAATCTAATTAATAGATTTGATTACTTAGTTGATAAGCTTATATTATGGTTTTCTATAAACAACTTTGCTCTTCGTGATGAAATATTAAAATCAATCGAAGAAGAAGCAATTTCCAAAAAAGAAGTTTTTGAAATTTTCTTTATGAAAGAACGTTCTTATGAAATTGTCACTGATAAGATAAAAGACTTAGCTAGGAGTAATATTCTAAGAGGACGCCATTCTACAAAACTACTTAAAATCTTAACAAAGTGTTTATGTTGGGAAAATATAGAAAAACCAAGAGTTGGCAATGACGGGAAGATATTTATAAAAACAAAGAAGAATGCAACTCAACCTAATAGTATATTAGGGTATGCTGACTGGCTTTATTCGAGAAGAAATAGTTTAGTTCACGGTGATGGGAAAAATTACACAAAGAACGACCACGAACATATTGAAAAAATATATAGAGTCAAACTGCCAAAGAATTTTCGTCTTCAAATTGCCTCTATAAAATCGGCTATTCATTTTTATGAGTGTTTATTAGAAGAGATGAAAGAAAGCATTGTTCTCTCCAGAAACAGCTAATTGTTTTTTGTATTTAATACTTTAATTATATTCAATACTCTAATTGTGGTAACTGATTTTGATTAAACTAACTATTTTCTAAGGCTTTTCTAAGTCTTTCGCTTGAGTTGTAATAGATCCAAAAACGAGAAAGGTAGTCTTTTAGGGAGTTCAACAAATTACCCCTTGTGTCCACCACTTCGCCTCGTTCCGCTACGCTTCACTTGGCTTCGCGGTGCAGGCACAACAAAAATCTATTTCGTAATTTACTATTGCGAAGTGGTGTCCCGCAAAGCTTTAGCGACGTGGGACTTTGTTATATAATTATAATTATGTATTACACTTATATTCTTAAAAGTTCCATTGACGGAACAAAATATATTGGCCATACCACTGAATTAAAAAAACGACTAAAAGACCATAATCAACATCAATCAAAATATACATCAACAAAAGCACCATATACTTTAATTTGGTATTGCGCATTTTTAAATAAAAACAAAGCTATAACTTTTGAAAAATATCTAAAAAGTTCTTCTGGTTTTGCTTTTTCAAATAAAAGACTTATATAACAAAATATATTACCTTTATTTTATAAGGATTATTATCTTGACTTTTTAACTTAACCATGATACTTTATGAGAGTATTGTTGCTCTTTCTATATCTATATATTTAATTTCTTGGTTATGACATGTAAGATTTTCTTAGTTTCTCTTTTTACAAAATTAGAGAAATTTAGGAAATCTTATATGTCTAATTAAAAACCAAAACAATGAAAAAAAGTATCGTGTTATTTGTATTTTTTGCGATAGCAATAAATTACAACGTTTCGGCTCAGGAAGATAAATCTTCCATTACTACACTAGTAATTTATGAGTTACCAGACAGTGCTACCCTTTTCCCTGATGCATTCTATGCAATTCCCCACTATCTTAAACTTTTAACAAATGACACTATTTTCATAGATGAAAATAATCAAGCATTTATGGGAAAAATTTGTATGGTTTCTCCAGAATACAAAGTAGAGTTTCTACAAAAAAATGTTGGTGATCCTTTCTATTGGTGGGAAAACAAAAAAGAATCAAAAATGTCTTATAAATATTTTATTATGTCTCCAGACATTTATATTAAAGACACAGATGGAAAAAAACATCATTTAATACGTCCGTTTGAATGGGAATCATCAGAGAAACCAAGTCTCTCGTCATTATCAGCTGCTTTATACTCTTTTGAATTAAGCATGTGTCAACTTGAAGCAAGTTCTCAAGGAGTATTCACAAAAAAATAAGCAAAATTTAATAATTTAATAGTCTTTCTTGCGAAAGGCTATTTTTATTTCAAATTCCATTCCCCTCTTGTGATACACAAACATTGACTTTTCAGTATAAACTGTTATTATCATAATAATAGTTCTTTAAAATTAAGTTTTTATTGGTTTTCAGAGAAGATAAATACTTGTCTTTTGTGAAAACCAATTTAAAAACTTATATTATGAAAAAATTTATTTTCTTTACGATATGCATTTTTATATTATTAAATGCAAAAACACAAAATGATTCTTTAGAATCTATAGGAAAATTAAAGATAAATGCTGGATTTATGCTAAACCCACAAGGATCAATTTCTTTAAAAGATCCTTCTGGTGGTTTTAAAATGAGCATACCTTTATTTTTAATTTTTTCTGTTGGTAACGAAAATTTGTCAGCTACCCCAATTTTTTCCTTAGCAGACAATTCTATTGGAGGATTTATTGAATACTCTTTTATAAATTCAGGAATATATTTAGTTGGAATAAAGAGTACAAAAACATCTGGATCTTACCTTGGGATTGGATTTAGCATTCCAGTATCCAACGGAAAAGCATCGGCATTTATTGAATCTGGCTCTTCGTGGGAAAAATGGGATCCATATTTTTTTATGGGAGTATCTATTCCCTTCACCTTTAAAGTAAAATAATTTTTTAATACTATAGAAAAGCCGTCTTTTAAGACGGCTTTTTATTTTTCATAAATTTCTATAAATTCAACAATTTAATCTTTGCTCGAGTTACTTTTCCAAAGTATCCAACTGAAGGAGTTATTTTGTTTTCTTTCTGCCATTCAGCTAAAGCGGATCTTGTTAATTTTCCAAAATAATTAGTTGCTCCGTTTTTAGCTAAAGCTTTAGCTGCTGGTCCTTTGTTTTGACTAATTAAGAACAGTTGTAATGTTTTTACATCATTGTTCCTCATTCCTAGTTTTAAATCTTTCGTTACTTTTTGGATTTCAGAAATCGTTTGAGTTATCGTGTTATTATTTGTAAATATATTTGGATATTGTTTCATAAGTTCATCAGCAACTTTCTTATTTCCCATACCAAGTAAATTATTTACTCTAGCTTGAACAGAAGTACCAGAAGTGGTGTTTACTACTG
>JBAQNK010000057.1:0-1746 GCA_049303695.1 Minisyncoccia bacterium
TTCATTCTTTTTCTGTTGTTGGTCTTCCTGATAAAGCTGTGGATGAATCAAAAGACAGAGTAAGTTCTGCTATAAAGAATTCTGGTTTTCAATCTCCAAAAGCGAAAAATCAAAAAATAATAGTTTCTTTATCGCCGGCTGATCTTAAAAAAGAAGGGCCGTTTTTTGATCTCGCTATTGCTCTTTCTTATATGCTCGCGTCGGGAGATTTAAAATTCAATCCAGAAAAGAAAATATTTTTAGGAGAGCTTGGACTTGATGGAACATTACGAAGAATCAGAGGTGCCTTGCCACTTGTCCAAGAGGCTAAAAGAATGGGCTTCGAAGAAATTTATTTACCAAAAGAAAATGCTATTGAGGCTGCGCTTGTAGAAGGAATAACTATTTTTGGTGCAGATAATTTATCTCAAGTTGTGGAACATTTAATTTTAAGTGAGCCCAGCAAAATTTCTTCGGGTTCTCGGTTTTCCTCGCCTGATGACTCGGCCAGACCAGCTCAGAAATTTTCTAGTCTCACTGAAAAAGGAAAAACTATTTCTCCTCAGCCAAAAACAGAAATAAATTATGAAAAAGAAATGAAAGGTGCAGACTTTTGCGATATTCGCGGGCAGGAGGGAGCAAAGAGAGGACTGGAGATTGCAGCTGCTGGCGGGCATAATATTGCTATGTATGGGCCTCCGGGAACTGGGAAAACAATGTTGGCACGAGCCTTTTCAGGACTTTTGCCTGATTTAGATCTTGATGAAATTTTAGAAATTACTGGGATTCATTCTGTGTCGGGAGCTACGCGTGGAGATCTTGTGTCTGCACCTCCGTTTCGTTCACCGCATCATACCTCTTCTTATGTTTCACTTATTGGTGGAGGAACTTATCCTAAGCCTGGAGAAGTGACTTTAGCGCATAGGGGAGTTTTGTTTTTAGATGAATTTCCAGAATTTGAGAAAAGGGTACTTGAGTCTTTGCGTCAGCCACTTGAAGATAATATTGTTTGTATTTCTCGTGCTAAAGGTTCAGCTATTTTTCCTTCTAATTTTATTTTAGTTGCTGCTATGAATCCTTGTCCTTGTGGAAATGCAGGCAATAGGCAAAAAGCTTGTATTTGTAAACCGTCGGACTTGGATAGATATAAAAGAAAATTGTCTGGGCCTATAATGGATAGAATTGATCTGTGGGTTTCTGTCGGGAATATTGATTATAAAAAGTTAGGAGAAGAAAGCACGGGGGAGAAAAGCCAAAATATAAAGGAAAGAGTTTTAAATGCTAGAAAAATACAAAAAGAAAGATTTGAAAAATTAGATAGAAAAATAAGTTTAAACAGTGAGATGAATGTAAAAGATTTAACGTCTTTTATAAAATTGGAAGATGAAGTAAGAAATTTGCTTGATGAAAGTGCCACGAGCCTAGCATTATCCGCTCGCGCATATCATAGAGTAATAAAAATCGCTCGAACTATCGCAGACCTAGAAAATTCAGAAGATATAAAACAGAATCATATTCTAGAGGCTATTCAATATAGACCAAAGGTCGTTTAGATCCTGAGTTTAATCGAAGGATTAATGTTTAATTAAAAAATAAAAAGCCCCTGAATGGGGCTTTTTATTTTTATCTCGAGATAAAAGATTATTCAACAGCGTCTTTCAAAGCTTTTGCAGCTCTGAATTTTGGAACTTTCTTTGCAGCAACTTTAACTTGCTCTCCAGTTTTTGGATTGCGAGCCATTCTTGCAGCTCTTCCTTTTACAGAAAA
>JBAQNK010000058.1:0-16643 GCA_049303695.1 Minisyncoccia bacterium
GAAATGACAATACCGTCTGTCCCATAAGAGAAATCAGGTCTTATCTTTTCAAATTTTCTTATAAAAGAAATTACTTCATTTAAATTTTTACAAATTGCATCATTATTATCTACATTAAAACCAATCTTTTTAAGCAAAGAATGTTTTTCAGAATGTAACAAAAGGGGCATCAGAGATTTTTTCGAATGGTCTGGATCCAAACCGAGGACCTGAGAAAAATTCTCTGATGCCCCTGCCGTCTTTATATCAGCAATATCATAAGCAAAAAAATCTAATTTTCTTTCTGCAGATAATTTTGGATCCAATTGTCTCAAACTTCCTGCAGCTGCATTCCTAGTATTTGCAAAAAGTTGATTGCCTTGTTTCTCGTTTTTTTTATTTAAAGCAATAAGCATTTTTTTTGACATTATTGCTTCTCCTCTTACTTCTATGTATTTAGGAAAATTACCAGAAAGAACTAAAGGAATAGACTGTATTGTTTTTAAATTTTCAGTTATATCTTCTCCAATAAACCCATCTCCTCTTGTAGCTCCTCTTGCAAACTTTCCATTTTCGTAAATCAAAGATACTGCAAGTCCATCAAATTTTATTTCACAAAAATAATTAAACTTGGTATTTTCAGATAATAATTTTTTTATTCTTTTTTCCCAATCATATAATTCTTCTTCAGAAAAAACATCATTTAAAGAAAGCATTCTTGATTTATGCTCAACTTTTACGAATTTATCTAAAGGTTTACCCCCCACTCTATTTTCTGGAGCATTAAGATCTTCATATTCTGGATATTGTTTAATCAATGCACGAAGTTCACGATTTAAAGAATCATAAACATCATCGGTAACAAAAGGATCATCTGACACATGGTATGCCTCTCGTAAACGTGCAATTTCAGCACGTAATTTTTTTATTCTCTTTTCAGCCTCATTTTTATCCATACCAAGAATTAATAAGTAACTTCGAGTTCACGTTCAACTGCCCTTGACCCAGGAGTGCAAAGAATATCATCACTCGTACTACTATCTGCACTATACCCCTTAGAAGTAATGACTGTTCCTAAAACAGGATCTTTGTTAATAGTTATTTTGGCACAAGATCTGCCAGTACTCCCCAAACCAATAATATCAAAAATCCACGTTGGAAAAGAACCTGAAAAAGTGGAATTCCCTAAAAGACATCCTGATGGAATATCTGCATTAATATTTGTATCTGTAAATAAAGTTCCTTTATCATTAAACAAAGCACACTCTACACCAGTATCAGCAGCAAAAAAAGCATCATTAGCATCTTTTGCTGACGTGCTGAAATTAATTTCTTTAAGTGAAATGTTAGAAACCCCCAATGTTATAGCTAAAATAATACTTGAAAGCATCACAGCAAAAAGTATTACGAAGCCACGCCTTTCTTCACAATTCGGGTAAACTTTATTTTTTTGTATTTTTTGTATTTTCATTATTGTATCCAATTAAATAAACTTTCTGAAAAAGAAACAGAATACGTCCCAGACCCCTGAGTCCAAGACACAGTGGAATTTATTTTTATTTCATCCTCACTAACACTATCAACTCTCACTGAACGAACAAAGCCAGAATCATCTCCAATTGAATCATAATTATATTTCCCATAATTATAAAACAAATGCTGACAAGAATTATTTCCACAAGAAATAATTGAATTAGATATTTCAGAATCAAAATAACAACTAACACTACATGACGAGATTAAATTATTTTTAAAATCACTCCAACCAGCTGAAAGTAAAGTACTGGAAAGAGCAGAAGTATCACGTATATTTCTTATATATTCAATTCCCTCTTGTGCTAAATAAGTAGCAGTCATTTTCTTTTTAGCATATCCTGTATCAGAAACTCCTTGACCTAAAATAACCATTAATGCTAAGACCGACATGGTAAAAATAGAAATAGCAACTAATGTTTCAACTAAAGTAAATCCTTTATTTTTTTGTTTTAAAATTTTAATCATTTTTTTAATTTAAATTACAGAAGGTACTTCTACCCCAACTCCTTCATCTATCAATGTCGGAACTTCTGTATCTATCAATCTTTGTGATACTGATGTTTGCAAAGAAAACGGAGTCTCTACCCCTTTATAAGTTATCTTTCCAATTAATCTTAATAAAACAAACGGTTGCTTACCATCACTAAGTTCTGCTCCAGTCACATAAAAACTAGAATTTGTATCTATATCCACTTCAGAAGAAGTAAGTGTTACAAAAGTTACTCCACCATCAACAGATTTTTTAATACTACTAGTATTACCATTTTGAAATATTGCATATACCCACTGATCACCAGAACTAGACTTAAAAGATATTCCCTTCCCATTTAAAATACAGCTATGAAGATTTACAGAAGTAACAACACCATTATCTATACAATGATAATTGTATCCTGTTCTTAAATTTCTAGATATATCTTCCATAATGAAACTCAAATTGTCCATAATAGAACGCATGTCTTGAGATTTTCGGTGAATTAAATTAGCATTTAAAAGCGCCCCCATCCCTACCATAACGATTACCAAAAAAAGAGAAATAGCTATCATCGTCTCAATGATTGTAAACCCTTTTTTTGTTTTTAAAAATTTATTTTTCATATTAACTTACTTGTGTATTATCAATAGGAACACTTTCATTTAATGATGGTTGCGCTAATCCCGGCAATATTTCTACCCTACCTGAAGAATATAATTTAATTCTAGCACTAACAGCTTGCGGAGAAGCGACAGTTATTTGAACATAAGAAACATTGCTTAATAATGAACCTCCTGATTCCATAATCACTCCAGAATTGGGTCTAATAAAAGTTAAAGTTAAATTAGTCGTTAAAACTTGTGTTGTATTATCATTATAATAAACTTTCAATTCAGATATGTAATTTCCTTTTGTTATATTTATTTCATCTAGACATTCACTGGAACAAACTGGATCAACAAAACCAAGACCGGGGTTTGTTAAAGTAGAATTATTAAGATCAGAAAAATAAACAAAACGATTACGAACAGTAGCATCAAAATATACTCCATAGGAAGGCTTCCATGTAGAAAGGATTGAAGATTGTAATGCAAGAGGAGGAAATTTACCAGCTGTTGCATCTTTTTGAGCTTGAACTATTTTTAAAGCAACATCATTTGCTAAATTGTTTATATCAACTTTTGATTGAAATTTACCATAATTAAAAAGAACAATCGCTGACATAATTGAAAAAATACTCAAAACAACAATGAGCTCAACGTAAGTCATCCCCCCATTTCGCTGAAGCTTCACGGGGCAGGCCTTATTCTTTTTAATTTTTTTTATTATTTTAAACATTTTTAAATACTAAAAACCAACTGGAAAAAGATGCAATTCAAATAAAAATGCAACAATCGCGCCTAAAACCAAAAATGGAGCAAAAGGAATTTCACTTTTCATTCCATGTTTTTTTGAAAACATAAGAAGAATAACCCCGATTATTGCCCCTGACCAAAACGCAACAACCATACCAGAAAGCACACGGGAAAGTCCAAGAAGCCAACCAAGCCCAAGCATTAATTTTGCATCTCCAAGCCCCATCCAAGTTCCTTTGGATACAAGCCAAATAATCGCAAAAGGAGCGGCAACCATTATCCCTGTCAAAAATTCTAAAACAGAAGGAATGTGCGGATTAAAACCAAAACTAGAAAATAGAAACATTCCAAAGAAAGCAAGAATACCTAAAACCAAAACAAGCATATCTGGAATAATTTTATGCCTTAAATCATATACTGCTATAACAATAAGCAAAGAGAACATCGTAGCATAAAATGCCATAGTTACAGCAAATACAAGAGTGTTCATATAAAAAATATCTTGAAATTTCAAAAACAATCCCGCAAAAATTACGCCAGTTACCAATTCCACTAAAGGATACTGAATAGATATTTTTGATTTACAATTTAAACATCTTCCTTTTATTACAATAAAACTAAATAATGGGATGAGTTCATACCAACGAAGCTTATTTTGACAAGTCATGCAACCACTTCTTCCCCCAAAAGACTTTTGAGTGTTATACCTTATAATAACAACATTTAAAAAACTACCTATAACAATACCGAATACTAAGAAAATAATTGCAAAAATTGATATCATAAAAATTGGTTAATTAATAAGCTATCTAATTATATCACAAGAAAGCAAAACAAAAACCACCCTCTCTATAGACAGACAAAGGGTAGTTTTTTAAAATTTTAATAAAATACTTATAGAACTCGTTGACCAGGCACAGGAAGCTGCACTGGGTTGGGTTGCCCATTTAATTGATTACAAAATGTTGTCGAACCTTTTCTAAGTTGTGTAATACCAGTAAAACCAACACTATCTACACAAAAGAAAGTTCCATTATTTAATTTAACATCTGCTGCCCAAGCTGTTGTGCTAGAATTACAAACTACTGCATTAGCACTTGGAACTTGTTTATTAACAGATTTTATTAAACTTTCAAAACCTGAAGACAAAGTACAAAGATTCGCTGGATAAGTAGGACTACTTCCACGAAGAATTTCCGCTTGAACTATCATAGATTTCATACTTTCTTTAGCAGAAGTATCTTTACTTTTTTTATTAGCGCCATTAAGTGACGCCAAAACAACAGACGCTAACAAACCGATAATTATTACAACAATCAAAAGCTCAATTAAAGTAAAACCATTATTTTTATTTAATTTCATAAGTAAATTACTAATTAATAAGATACTTTATTATAACATAAGCAAAACAAAAACCACCCTTCGCCTATGCTCGGGGTGGTTTTTGAAAAATCTAAAAGTCTTATTATGGACAAACTGTTGCACCACCTAGTGCTGCAGTTCCTACTTTTCCTGTTGAATCAACACAGTAATATGTTGCAGTATCAGACTTCAATTGAGCTGACATAGCCCAAGCTCCTGCTTCGTCTTGACAATCAACTGCTGCTGAACCAGCACTTGTTGCGCCAGTTACCATATTTGAAATTCCTCCTGCTGCAGTACATACATCTAGATAACTACTTGTGTTGTTATCATAATATAATTCTGCTTGTGCTCTTGCATTATTTATGTTTGCTTTAATAGCAGCATCTGCTCCTTTTGTTCTTGCACTGTTTAATGATGCCAAAACAACTGATGCTAGAATACCGATGATAGCAACCACAACCAACAATTCAATCAATGTGAAACCTTTCTTAAAATTCTTCATAATTTATATTTTTACTAATAATTAAAACTTATAATAATTCAGCCTAAGCTGATTTCGACTTTATATTAATGTAAACATTATATCATAAACATAAAAAAGATATCCACAATTAAAATTAATGAATATCTAACTTATTCCACCCGCCATATCATAAATCGGCATCAAAACAGAAACCAAAAGAATACCTACTCCCAAACCTAGAACAACAATCATGATAGGTTCAATCAATCCAACAAGGGTATCAACAGCACTATCAACTTCACGTTTATAAAAATCTGCTAAGGTTTTTAAAATAGAACCTAAAGACCCTGTCTCTTCTCCTACTTTAACCATTTGCACCATAATGCCTGGCATTTCTGGATATTTTTCCAAAGCAGCTGAAAGAGCAAGACCAGATTTTACACTTTCAGCTGTATCTTTCAAAAGATCTTTATAGATTCTACTACCAACAACTTGGGATGTAATATCAATTGCACGAACTATTGGAATACCTGACGTAAGCATTGTATCCATATTGTCCGCGATTCTTGAAAGATAAAGTTTTCTGTAAAGAGTTCCGATAGCTGGTGTAGAAAGACGCATTTTATCTAAATATGTCTTACCTTTTTCAGTTGAAGAAAGTCTCCATAACCATACACCTAAAAGAACTGCAAAAATAATGACAATGAAACCATAATTAACAAAAAAATTAGAAGTAGCGATAACTATTTTTGTATAAAAAGGAACGGCCTGTCCAGAGTCAAGAATGATGGCTGATAGTTTAGGAATAACAACGACAAACATAAGACTCATAACTACAATAAAAGTGAAAACTACGAATGCAGGATAAATAAGGGCGTTTCTTGTTTTAGAAGTAAGAGCATACTGACGATCAAGATAATCTGCCAAGTGGGCAAAAGTCTGATTTAACTTTCCTGTTTCTTCTCCAGCTTTAACCATGTTTACATAAAAATCTGAAAAAACATCTGGATGTTTTGCAAGCGCACCCGAAATAGAAACACCAGCCTGCAAATCATCTGCAATTTGAGTAAGTTTTCGTCCTAAGAGTTTGTTTTCAACATTTGAGGCAAGCATTGTAAAAGCTTTTAAAGCAGATACTTGCGCTTCAAATAAAGTAGATATCTGACGTGAAAGAATAACAATATCTTTCATTGCTACTTTTTCAAAAAAAGAAAGTTGAAAAATTGATTTTTTCTCTGCTTCACCTACAATAGAAACAATAATCAAACCGCGACGCTGAAGTCCACTGACAGCAATATCACGATTTGGAGCATCTATTGCTCCTTCTTTATTTACTCCTTTATCATCAATGGCTTTGTATTTGAAAAGCATAAATTACATTAAGCGCTCAAGGCCCTTAGGATTAAGTGAATATTGATAAGCACTTTCTATTGAAATTTCTCCAGATCGGACAAGTTCTAATAGTGATCTGTTTAAATCAACCATTCCTGATTCCATTCCTGTTTCAATAACGACATCTATCTCATGAGTTCTTTTTTCACGAATAAGATTTGAAACAGCATTATTATTTAATAATAATTCATAAGCAGGAACAAGCCCACCAGAAATTCTAGGAATAAGTCTTTGTGAAAAAATACCAAGCAAACTTGACGCAAGCTGAACTCTTATCTGATCTTGTTGTCCTCCTGGAAAAGAATCTATAATTCTATCTATTGTTTGAGAAGCATTATTTGTATGTAAAGTTGAAAGCACTAAGTGGCCAGTTTCTGCGGCAGTTACTGCTGTTGAAATTGTTTCAGGAGTACGCATTTCCCCTATCATTATCACATTGACGTCCTCACGAAAAGCAGACTTTAATGCAATATGAAAATCTTCAGTATCAATACCTACTTCACGTTGATCAATTATGGATTTGTTCGGAATATATACATGCTCTATTGGATCTTCTATTGTAATAATATGACGAGCTTGTTCATTGTTGATTAAATTAATCATAGAAGATAAAGTCGTTGACTTACCTTGCCCAACAGGACCAACTACAAGAAAAAAACCTTGTTTTTTGCGGGCTAAATCTGCAATAATCTGAGGCAGATTTAATTCAGATAATGGTTTTACTTTTGGAACTAATCTGAGAGCTATACTAATCAAACCTTTTTGGAAAAAGGCATTTCCTCTAAGACGAGCTTCCCCACGAAAATCATATGAAAAATCTATTTCTTGATTTTTCATAAACTTTTCAATCTTTGATTTATCAAGCATCTCATTTAAAAGACCGATTGTATCTTCTTTTGTAAAAGCTGCATGCTTAACTAAAAATATAAGTTCACCAGAAACACGAATAGCTGGCACGCGTCCTACGCCTAAATGCAAATCCGATCCATTTTCATGGATAACAGTTAAAATAAGTTCTTCAAGCTCTTTTTTATAATCCATCATTTTTTATTTTTACCTACAACTATTTCTTAGCTAAAATTTCGTTAACCTTTTGTATTACTTCTGTTGGAGTAGAATTTGCTTTAACAATATACCCTGCTGCTCCTAAACTAACGCCAGTATCAATATCGGATTGTTGGCCCTTGTTTGATAATATTATTTTAATTGAATTCTCAGATAATTTTCCTTCATTAATTTTCTGCAACATTTCAAAACCATCCATTCCTGGCATAATTACATCCATTAAAATAACATCTGGTTTTATACCACCTTGAAGTTTTTCTATTGCCTCTTTGCCACTTAATGCGGAATAGACTTCAAAATTATTCTGACTAAATTTAAGTGCATACATATCTAAAAGGAAACTATCATCATCAACCACTAAAATTTTTCTTTTTTCTTCTGCCATAATATTTATTTTCAAATTATATAATAAAAACGACTTTTTAATAAAACTTAATTTGTATATATCGCTATCATATATTATACCAAACCAATACAACTACCCGCAAGCATAGATATCACATTAAAAAATTACTCATTCTCATTGCCAAAATTATATACTTCGGTAAAAGGAATAACGCCATCAACAGCTTTTAACATCGCATCTTCCCTCATCATAAGCATCCCATGTTTACGAGCAACTTTATAAATTTCAGAATCAACAGGATTGTTTAAAATGACACTTTGCATTTCTTTTTCTACTTTAAACATTTCATAAACAGCGATACGGCCTCTCGTTCCAGAAGGACATTCAGAAGAAGGAACTGTGTCATACATTTCACTTTTTATTTCAACATCTTTTTTAAATTCATCTGGTAAATCTTTCATTTGATCTTCAATCTGCTTTTTAATGCTTGGATCAATTGGCACAAGTTTTTTAGAAGAAGAACAAGTTAATCGCGCTAATCTTTGGGCAACAGAAAGTATTAAAGTAGGAGCAATCAAATATGGATCAACTCCCATATCTACAAGACGAGGAACAGCACCGATAGCGCTGTTTGTGTGAAGCGTCGAAAGCACAAGATGTCCTGTCAATGCAGCCTGAATTGCAAGCTGAGCTGTTTCTTTATCACGAATTTCTCCTACCATTATTATGTCTGGGTCCTGACGAAGAATAGAACGCAATCCTGAAGCAAAAGTATATCCGATTTCTGGCATCATTTGAGATTGGTTTATGTCTGGCATATGATATTCCACTGGATCTTCTAGAGAGACAATGTTACTTTTTTCTTTATCAAGTTCATTCAACATAGAATAGAGAGTTGTAGATTTTCCGGAACCAGTAGGTCCTGTAATTAAAATAAGACCGTATGGTTTTGAAATAGCTTCTTTAACCATTTCAAGATTTCTTTTTGATAAACCTAATTGATTAAGAGGTTTTACTCCCTTCTCAGAATCCAAAATACGCATCACAACTTTTTCTCCGTAATACGCAGGCATAGTGGAAACACGAAAATCTATTTTACGTCCATCAATATTGGCACTAAAAGATCCATCTTGAGGTTTTCTTTTTTCGTCTAATCTTAATTTAGCAAGAATCTTTACACGCGCTACTACCCCACTATAAACATTTGGAGGCAAAATAATACTTGTATGCAAAGAACCATCCACACGATAACGAACTTTTACTTTTTCTCCAGTAAATTCTATGTGTATATCAGAAGCATTTCCTTCTATGGCATTACGTAAAATAACAGCAACAATTTTTATAACTGGCGCATCTTCTACAATCTTTGCTTCTTCTCCGGGTTTTACATCTTTTATATCTTTACTTAATTTTTCTGCTTCATCTGAAATTTTTGTATCAGCAACATCTTCATTTAGCTCATCTAATGCTTCGCTTACTTGGCTTGAAAGGCCTTTGTAATTTTCCATTATATCTGTGTAATCTTTTTTAGAAATAAGAAAAATTTTAAAAGGGATACCTAATTTTGCAGAAATAAACTGCAAAGCATCCATCGCTTGAATGTTTTCAGGATTTATCACTCCCACTTCTAATACTCCTTCTTTTAAATCAAGCGGAACGAAATTATAATAAGTAGCTGAGTCTTCAGGAATATTTTTTAACACATCAAAAGACACAGCTTTTGCATTCACTCTCCTTGTAGGTATTTGAAAATATTCTCCCTTAATTTCTAAAATAACATCTTCAGATACTCCAGATTCAGCTAGTGCATCGTCAATATTACCCTCATGCTTTTCTTTTGCACGATTTTTAATTTCACCTATTTGAGTCTCATTTATTATCCCCTTTTTTGCTAATTCTTCTAAAAAACTCATAATTTATTTAATTTACTGTTCCAGTCGTAGGTGGAGTCTGACCTTGTGGGTTTGTTAAACTTTCTATTATAGATTGTGCATTCGTGTTAGTACTTGTATTAGTATTAGTATTAGTATTAGTATTAGTATTAGTATTTAAAGAATTTATAGGCGCAGCAGTTAGATCAGAACCTATTGGAGCAAACGGATTTGATCTTCCTTCTGTTCCATCTGGAATAAGTAAAATACTTGAATCATGTAAAGTATTAAAAGCTGGATCTGAAAAAATAGTATCATTCAATCTTATATTTTTAACATTCAAAAGTACTGAAAGAAAATCTTTTCCTATTTCAGAATTTTGATCTGCTGAAGCAGCAGGTAAAACAGTTGCGCCAGTTGTTGAAACTAAAGAAGCCTGATCTGGAGATTTTTTAAAGAAAAAAGTATAAGCAAGAATTAAAACTGCTGCAATTACTATGAAAATTATTATGTTTTTTATTGTGGAAGCCATTTTAATTTTTTAACCAATAAGTTTTAATTTTAAATCCATATTTATATGCCCCAGAAGAAATATTTGCATTCTGCCCAGTCCCAACATTTGAATCAAACTGTATTGAAGATATATCAACAATTCTAAGATTGCTTTCCAAATCTTTTATAAAATTAACAAAATTACTATAAGTTCCTTGAGTAGAAAATTCTAAATCCCAAGTTCCATAATCTTTATTTAAAGATTGTGATGTAACACTTGCTTGAACAGTAGCACCAGTCGTGTCTGTTTTAGGTTTGGTATCATATTTCACATCTTTCAAGACCATACCATATGGTGATGCTATTTTTTCTATTTCTAAAATTAAACGAATATTATCAACATTGTCAGGCAAAAGTTTTTCTAATTTTGATAAATTTTCTGGATCAAAGGCATTGTATTTTTGAGTTAGTTTGTCGCGTTCTGCTTCAAGTGTCTTAGAATTAGTAAGAGCTTCATTATAAGAGGCCACCTGCGCATTAATAGCAGAAATATTTTCGTAAAGCGGATTTGTAAACATAAAAAATCCCGCTACTGCAATTCCTATTAAGATGACTGGTACTGCGAATCTAAACATAATTAATTTCCGCTTAAGAGCGCTTGCTTATAATCTACAAAACTTGGGTCGACCGAAAACTCCAAATCAAAAAGAACATTGCCTTTGTCATCAAGTGAAAGATTGGAAAAAACAGGATCAATAAAATATTTATTTTTTGCAAAAATATCAGACTGAAGTGCAATAGATCTGTAACCAACAGCTTGCCCGCTCATTTTTACTATTATATTTGAAACTTTTTCTGTACTAAACTCATAACTAAATTTTGTGTAACGAACATTTTTCATTGTAGTATCTTGAAGCGCTTTAAAAATAGGAGAAACTGCTATGTGTTTTGAAAGTATTCCATCCGCAGCGCTCAAACGCTTGTCTAAAACTTGAAGCTGAGTTATCTTAGCAGGCTCAAAACGATTTTTAGCCAGAGTTAAATCACTATTCATTTTAACAATATTTTTTTCTAAAACTCCTTTATAAAAATAAAGCCCTCCAGAAGCAACAGCCACTGCAAAGAAAATAAAAATTGAAATAATAGTCAAAAGACCAACTGAACGCGACGGAACAGCCCGATCTTCGATCATCGGCTTTTTAGGTATGAATGATGTTTGAAAATTTTGTTCCATCCCTTTATTATATTATCTCACCTTATTGTAATTTTCGCAAAGCCAAACCTACTGCAACTGCGAATTCTGGGCCCGTAGCTAAAAGAACTTTTTCTAAAAACGCTGGTGCCCCTACTTTTGAGAAAGGATGTCCGATCTCTACTTCTGCTTTAAAACTGTCAACGGAAATTTCTTTTAATCCTTTTAACAGAGATCCTCCACCAGTAAATATTACTTTACTGATAGTCCTGTTATACTTCTTCTCATATCCTAATAATACATTATTAGTTTCTGAAAAGATATAGTCTATGTGCATTTTAATAATTTCAGCCAAACTATTTTCGGAAGGACTTCCAAAAAGACCAAATTCTTTTTTCATTTCCTCAGCTTTAGAGAAAGGAATACTTAATGATTTAGAAATTGAATCAGAAATATCAGCACCTCCACGATTTATCGTATGAAAACTTCTGACTGAACCAAATTCAACAATTGAAAGTTTAGTATGAGACGCGCCGAAATCCATCAATAGCACTGGAGAAAGTTCATGTTGAAAGTTTGCACGGATAGAAGAAAAAATTTCAACTTCAAAAAATGAAGCATCCAAAGAACACTGCGAAACAATTGATCTATATTTAGAAATAGCATCATTTTGGATTGCAACAACTAATACTTCTGTCTTGCCTGATTGGCCTGAAGCTAAATCGGGATTATTTGCTTCTTCAAAGGAAGCTTCTTTTTTAGGTAATACAAAATAATCAAGCGAAACTTCTGTAATCGGAACAGGAATATATTTTCTAGCTTCTGTTGGAATAATTGATGCTATTTCACTTTCTTTAACTTGGGGTGGAAGTTCAATTGTAAAAACCAAACTTGATTGAACTGGAATAGAAATAGCGACAGAAGAAGACGTCGTTCCTGACTGTTTTAAAACTTCCTTAACGGCTTCAGCAATTTTTTCAGCAGGAAGATTGGTAACACGCCCAACATCCACTTCGGCATAAGAACCAAGAGATATAACACCATAAGTTTCAAGGACGGCTTTGCCTCCTTTTGTCTTTACTTCAACCACTTTTATGGATGAAGAGCCTATGTCTATACCAATAGCACTATTACTTTGGCCTCCTCCAAACAAATTTGTATTCGAAAATAATTTTTTAAGCGGATTATCCATTTTAAATTTATGATAATATTATATCATAACATGAAAATTTTAAATACTGTATTAGACATTATTTTCCCTGTGAATTGCATTGCTTGTGGTAAAAATGGCGCAGACTTATGCCAAAAATGCTTTTTTGATTGCCCAGCAGCTGAACGAGAAAGTGCTAAATGGATATTCCCAATATTTGAATATCGTCATCCTCCTGTCAAAAAAGCAATCTGGCTTTTAAAATATAAAAGCAAGAAAGGAATTATAAATATTTTTACTGAAGCGATGTATGGAAAAATTGTTGAAGAATTGTCTGAATTAAGCCAAATGGAAAATTTTCGTGATCCTATTTTAATACCTATCCCCCTTTCACCTAAACGCAAAAGGGAAAGAGGTTTTAATCAAGCTGAACTTTTATGTAAAAAATTAATTGAATTGGATAATAATACACAGAATGACACAAGATTAAATTTAAAATTAGAAACTAATGTTTTAATTAAGCCTAAAGATACAGAACACCAAGCTCGTATTAAAGATAGACAAAAAAGATTAAAAAATCTAACAGGATCTTTCTCTGTAAAAAACAAAGAAAAGATAATTGGTAAAAATATCATATTAATAGATGATGTTTCCACCACTGGCGCAACTTTTAATGAAGCTAGAAAAACATTAAAACAAGCTGGCGCAAGAAAAATAATCGCTTTTGCCATAGCGCACTAGCATAGTGTTTGTTTTTTTAAAAATGGTATCATGTAAGTGAACTAATAATCTTTGACAATGGACAATTTAACTGTGCAATTGATCAAATTTCTACGCAGTGCTACGCCTTCCTATTTATTAAAAAAAATTGAAACTTATCAGAAATTCCCTGATAAATTCTTTTCATCAAAAGTCTCTTATCAATTTGCTAGTGACGAAACCTTATCTATTTCTTTTGAAAAAAATGATAACCCCAAAATAGATTTTAAAAAACATAAGAAAAATCTACAAAAAGAAAATAGATGTAAGTTAGTTATACAAACAACAAACTGGCAACAGAACATAACAGGGACATATTCTTTTTTTTGTACTCTTGAAGAATTAGGTGAAAATTTTTTTAGAATAAAAATATATGAAGGAAAATATAAATAAAAAGCGTAGAAATAAAAAAGAGAGCTATTCTAGGAATACCTCTCTTTTTCTTATATTACTCTTCCTTCCTCTTCCTCTTCCTTTTGTATTTTTTCTTCTATATCTATTTTCTCATGATATTTTCTATCTTCATTTTTTAATTCAAAACGAATTTTATTTTTCTTTAAATTATCTGATTTTTCATTTATTTTATTCAAAATAGACTTAATTTCTTCTTTTGAAGAATCTTCTTTTTCTATTAACTTTTCCAGTTTTTTCCCATGCTCACCATAAGAAACCTCCAAAGAATCATTTATTTCAGAAACTTTCTCAAAATCACGCTCGTCCATTAATTTCTCTAAATGTCTATTTAATTTAACGGAGGCTTTTTCTATCCCTTCTTCAATTTTAATTTTATTTTTCTCATTTAACTTACCAAGCGAAGCCAGTTTATCTACTTCTTCTAACCTTTTTTCAATTATTTTTTCATTTAATTTTGCTCTAGCCTTTGGATTTAAAGCTAAAAAACCTTCAACATTTTCATTAACATGCACTTTTATAGTATAAAGAAAATCTCCAGGCAAAGAATTTTCAGCAGCATAAGAAGTTCCTCCACCTAAAATAAGCAACAAAATAACAAAAGCTGAAATTAAAACTCTTTTATTACTTACAAAAACAAAATTAAATAACCTACCGTAAGAAGTTTTCTCGCCATAATATGGAGATTTTTTAGAATAAGAAATTAAAATATTTCTCACAGAAGACTTTTCCTCTTTATTTAAAGATATTTTTTTTGCTTCGTTATTTAGTTTTTTAAATATTTCGTCCATAAATTATTTATTAAAAAATTCTTGTACTTTTTTTATTCCCCTATTTAATCTTACTGATATAACATTCTCTGATTCATTTAAAATCTCTGATATTTCCTTCGGCGATAAATCATCAACATATCTAAAAATTAAAACATCTTTGTAAATCGGTTCTAATTTTTCAATTATTTCTAAAATATTTCTGATTTCTGAAAAATTAAAACTATCTTTATGATCATTTGAAACAATATCTATTCCAATCTCTTTCATTTCTTCTACTGAAGAATCAAACTTTCTTTTTCTGTATTGATCTATAATTAAATTATTTGCTACATGATAAAGAAAAGCCTTTATATTTTGAACTTCACCTTTGCGGGAGATATAATCCCAAGTTTTCATAAAAACATCTTGGACTGCATCTTTGGCTTGTTCTCTGTTACTTAACTTAAAGAAACAATGCCTAAATATCGCATCAGAATACTCATCATATGCTTTTATAAAAGACTCATTTGTATCTACTGTTTCCACAATATATAGACGTTAGAAATGTTAATTTCTTACTTAGAATTTAATTTAAATTTCCTTTATTAAAAACAACGCCAGGGACTATCAACCCTAGTTGGCGTAAGTCACTTTCTAAATACTTTATTTCTTTTTCAATTTCCTTAATTTTTAATTCTTTATATTTTATAGTATTATCTAATTCTTTATATCCAATACTTTTTTCATCTAAGCGTTCCATAGACAAACGAAGTCTCATTATTTCATCTTTAAATTTTTCAACACCATTCTGATGTTTTTCAATTTCATCTTTTAGTTCTTTAATTTCATTTTTTGCCTTTTCATTATTAGAACTTAAAATAGAATTAACCTCTTTCTTTTTTGATTTTAAATCCTGCGTCAAATTTGGTTTTTCCTCAGAAAGACCGTCGAGAATTCCTTGTATTTCCTCTTTTTGTTCTTCATTTAATTTAATTTTTTTAAAATTAGAAGCATCAAATTTTTCATTACTCATGTATGTATTATATCACAAAAACTCAAACAGGCAAATACATCAAAAAACCTCATTTCTAAGGTTTTTGTAGAATCAAATACTCGGTGTTGGCGACAGCCTACTTTTCCCATAAAGAGTATCATCGGCTCAATAAGGCTTAACTTCTCTGTTCGGAATGTAAAGAGGTGTGACCCTTACGACAAATCACCAACACTGAAGATTTGATTGTGTTTTATTTTTAAATATTTTTTATGGTTTACAAATTTCTTAACAGGAATCGAAACATTAGTACTTCTCAGCTTAATCCATTGCTGGACTTCCACTTAAAGCCTATCAACGTGATCATCTCTCACGGTTCTTAACGATTCCTTATCTTGAAGCTGGCTTCCCTCTTAGATGCTTTCAGAGGTTATCCATTCCCGACATAGCTACTCAGCAGTGCCTTTGGCAAGACAGCTGATACACCAGAGGTCAGTCCACTTCGGTCCTCTCGTACTAGAAGCAGATCTTCTCAAGAATCAACGAGTGCAGTAGATAGGAGACCAACCTGTCTCACGCATCTACAATTTTTCAAATTCTTAATTTGAAAAATATTTCCATAATTACTTATGGGATTGGACTATAGCTTCATCCTGAAAAAGTTTTTAATTTTTTAAGGACTGCTGACGTTTAGTCTCTACGGGTAGAATTTTATTTCTTTCCCTCGGTATTGTCCTTCCATTTCTGGATTAGGATTCCACCGATATTAGTCAGCTTGTTACTATATATTTCTATACAGCACCGCCGTGATATCGCTTACTGCGATATGATTGATTTCGATTTATAACAGTAATTCACTTTCGTTCATTATTCCTCTGAGGGTTCAAACTGTCCTTCTATCAATTTTTTAATTGATCTCAGGACGGTCTGAACCCAGCTCGCGTACCTTTTTAATTGGCGAACAGCCAAACGCTTGGCAGCTTCTCCACCGCCGCGCTAAGGTGAGCCGACATCGAGGTGCCGAACTCCGCCGTCGATATGAACTCTTG
>JBAQNK010000059.1:0-4323 GCA_049303695.1 Minisyncoccia bacterium
AGGTTCACCTTGTCCAAAACATTTTAATCCTATTAGGATTAGCGCGAAGATAATTAACTTTTTCATATTTATAAATTTAGTTTGTTTATCTTAAAAGCCGAGAAATAAAAAACAGGGGGAGTTCAGCTTCTTAAATAAACAAACTAAAACTATGTTTTTTCAAATAACTTTATACCCAGAGAGTATATCATATTAAAACCAAAAAGTCAACCCTTTTAGGCTGACTTTTTGTTTATTAAACTATGGTTATTATGCGTGTTTTAATGGAGTTTCTTTGCGTTCTCTTTGAGTATTGTTTTTACCATATACTTTTCTAGATAGGATGATTATTAACAAAATCATAACTAGAAGCATGAGCCATTGAATAAAGTTTGTAGGCATGAATCCATCACCTCCGAATAATGCATTTGCAGATAAATTATTTCCAGTAGTATCTTCTGTAGTATTGCATGCGATTGGAGCTTTTGGAGTTGTTGGTTTTTTAGGTGTTACTGTTGAAGTGGTAGGAGTAGTTGGTACTTTATTGCCTATAGTAAAAAATGCAGTGTTTGAAAGTCCTCCTCCAGGGGCTGGATTAAATACAGTGATACTGTATTTACCTAATCCTGCAATATCGGCATCAGTTAGATAAATTATAAGTTTATTGGAATTTAAATAAGTTGTTGTTCTATTAGAACCATTCCATCTAGCAACAGATGATGGGACGAAATTATATCCTGTAATAGTTACATTCTTAGCTCCTGAATTAGCAAGAGCAAAAACTGGACTGAGTGAAGAAATAATAGGTGTTGCATTTATATTTGTAGGTGTAGGTGTCGGAGTTGGTGTAGGGGTTGGAGTAGGAGTTGGTGTAGGTTCAGTAGGGCCATGATAAATATTAGGATCAAAAGTAACTCCAGAGTTAACCGTTACTGTACAATTAATACAAGCAGAAGCTGGTAATGCGAAAGAAAAGCCAAAAACAAAGACTAAAATCGCGAAAAGTAATATTAAGTTGTTGTTTATTGTTTTCATACTATGAATGATAGCATATACAATAATAAATGTCAAGTGGTGCCGGGAGGGAGACTTGAACTCCCATGGGATTACTCCCGCTTGCTCCTAAGGCAAGTGCGTCTGCCAATTTCGCCATCCCGGCATTAAAACTTGTCGTTACAAGTATTTTTCTGCTGAAAAATCTCGCGACTCTGACTCGGCACCTTCGTGCCTCCGTCTCGGACAATTTAAAAAACTTTATTATTATAAACTTTTTTAAATTGTCCGCCCAGTTGGAATCGAACCAACGACCAATCGCTTAAGAGGCGAGTGCTCTACCAGCTGAGCTATGGGCGGTAAAAAATAATTACATAAATTATAATTATTTGTGCCCGGAGTGGGAATCGAACCCACATCCCTTGCGAGACACGATTTTAAGTCGTGCGCGTATACCAGTTCCGCCATCCGGGCAAATATAAACATTTTTACTTTTTAAAATACAAACCGGAGGCCTGGGCCGGAATTGAACCGGCGCATAGAGATTTTGCAGATCTCTGCCTTACCACTTGGCTACCAGGCCCTCATTAACATTTTCCCAAACATATTAACTTTAACATATTTAAGCTTTACTTAAGCAGATCTCTGTCTGATTCAGTTCGCTGTGCTCATGCCACTTGGTTACTTAGGCCACTTACCTATATTACTTTTCTCGAAGCAATTCGTCAATTTTTTGTCTGTTTTTTTCTCCCTTATCAATTTCTATGTCAATAAATGGAATTATTTTTGTTTCCATATTTTTTTTAAGAAATTCTCTCAATTCTCCTCTTTTTCGTTTCGCAAAATCTAACGCAGGTTTTTCTTTTGATTCTGGTAATACAGTTATAAATATAGTTGCACGTTTTAAGTCTGGAGAAGTGGTACATGAAGTAACAGTAATTAAAGAAGTATTATTCATCTCGCGTCCTAAAAATTGAGCTGAAAGTTCTTTAACGAATTGAGCTATTTTTTCGTTTCTTAATGTCATTTATTTTTGTGTCACTAAAAAAGATTCAATAATATCACCTCCCACAATTTCAATTTTTGATTCAATCATTGTTCCAAATTCTGTGCCTTCTTCTACTTCACTTGTTTTTACTTTGCTTTTTTCTAAATTAACTATTTTACCTCGTCCTATTTCAAAATCTCGGCGCATTATTTTTACAATTCCTCCAAGAGATATTTTTCCTTCTAAAACTTTTCCTCCAACTATTTGTCTTTCTTTTGTTCTGCTAAAAGCTTTTATGATTTTTGCTTTTCCAGTAATTTCTGTTGTTTCAATTTTTGGCCTTCTTTTTTCCATTTCTTCTTTAAGCCAATCAGTCATTTTGTAAATAATATCAAAAAATGCGATAGAGATTCCTCTTTTAAAAGCAAGTTCAGTTGCGCTGTTGTCTGCTTTTACGTTGAATCCTATAACTAAAACATCTTCACAAGAAGTAACGGCTTTTATATCAGATTCTGAAATTGGGCCAGCTCCTTTTTGAACTATTCTAAATTCTGCATTGTCATCCTTTATTTTTTGAACTTCTTTTTCAATTGCCTCAATTGATCCTGCGACATCAGCCTTAAGCACAATAGGAATTATCTTTTTATTTGTTTCTTTTAATATCTCGTCGCAGTTTGATTTAATTTTCAAACCTTTAACGTATTCTTCAGCTTCTTTCTTCTTTTCAAAAGATTTAAATTCTGATCCTATTGTAGGCATTTTATCAAAACCAACGAGACGTATTGGGGAAGAGAAGGTAGCCTCATTTATCATTTTACCTAAAAAGTTTTCTATTATACGGGTTGAACAAAGAGCGTCTTCTACTGCTACGGTCATTCCTTTTTTGATGGATCCATTTTTTATTATAAGGGTGGCCTGAATTCCGCGTTTTGAATCAAGGTTTGCTTCAATAACAAAACCAGATGCTTTTTCACTATAATCACCAATAAGGTTTTCCATTTCAGCTAATATTAAGATTAGTGAAAGTAAATTATCTACTCCAGTGCCAACTTTTGCAGAAATTTCAGTGAAGGGAACTTTTCCTCCGTAATTTTCTAAATATATTTCATTCTCTGCTAATTCCATTTTTGTTTTTTCAACATTTGCACCTGGTTTATCTATCTTGTTAATTGCAACGATATATGGAATTTTACTTTCTTCTATTGTTTTCCATGCTTCAATTGTTTGAGGTTTTACTCCGTCTTCAGCAGAAACTACCAAAATAGCGATATCAGCAACTTTTGCTCCACGTTCACGCATTTTTGAAAACGCTTCATGTCCAGGAGTATCAAGGAAAGTTATTTTTCTATCTTTTCCATGTTCGTCTTTATGTACAACTTCATAAGCAGAAATATGCTGAGTTATACCTCCGGTTTCTTTATCAACAATATTTGTTTTTCTTATATAATCAAGAAGTGTTGATTTACCGTGGTCAATATGACCCATCACTACAACGATAGGAGGACGTTCATTATTTGTTTGTTCTTTTTGTTTTTCCATCTTTTATTTAATTGCTGTTTTTTTTAATACTTCTCTTTCTTCTTCTGTTAAATCATATTCTGATTTTCCTCCTTTGACTGGCTTTGCGAAAATGCTCATTCTTTCACGTGAGTATAGGCTTGATATTACAACTCCGTCTCCGTCTTCATTTAACATTCCAATTGCGAAACTTTGGTTACTGCCTTGATCTGGGAAGGGATTAAATCTTAAAGTTTCAAGTCCTCTTATGCTCTTTTTTAATTTTTTATTTATTTCAGTTATATCGTTTTCAGCTTTTTCTTTCGCAGTCTTTAATTTTGCGATATTGCTCTCTAATATTAAGATAGTATCTTCTAAATCTTTAGCTTTTTTTCCTATAAAAAACCTTTTTAGTCTCTTTTCTGTTTTTATTATCCAAAAAGTACCAATTAAAATGGCAATTCCGGCTAAAACAAAAAAAGCGATCTCGAGCTTTGTATTCATACAATTTCAATATATACTATTTTTATGGAAAAATCAAAGAAGATATATTTAGATTATGCCTCTGCAACACCTATTGAAAGTGCTATTTTAAAATCTATGAGTGATATTTCAAAAAAATATTTTGCCAATTCAAGCGCAATACATGAGTTAGGAGCAGAAGCTAAAAAAGTTTTGGAACAAGCAAGAAAAGATGTTTCAGAAATATTAGGAGCGCATCAAGATGAGATAATTTTTACTTCAGGAGCAACTGAGTCAAACAATTTAGCTATTTTAGGATTGGTTAAGAATTTTAAAAATCCACATATTATAACGACTAATATAGAGCATGCTTCAGTTCTTGAAGTTTGTAAGTATTTAGAAAA
>JBAQNK010000060.1:0-15804 GCA_049303695.1 Minisyncoccia bacterium
TAGTTCCAATGAAGTTTGTTCCATCTACTGTTCCTGAAGTTCCTGTTAGATCCCAACCTGTTGGAGTAACCACTGTACAATCTGGAGTTCCTGGTAGACATGTTGGATCTAATGTTTCTCCTGGAGCGTATGGATCGGGTGATGCAAAGATATGTAATGTCGCAGCAAATATGATTAAGAAGCTGAGAGATAGGATTGGACCTAAGTGGTTTCTTAAAATGTGTTTGAGATATATCATGAGTTGATTATAACATTAAATAATATTTATACAACAATGTTAATAAGTCTATTTTTAACATAAATCACTTTTTTAGGATTTTTACCTTCTGTAAACCTTAAAACCGTATCATTTATAAGAACTTTTTGTTTTATATCTTCTTCTTTCTCTTCTGTTTGTATTGTTATTTCAGTCCTGACCTTTCCGTTGACCTGTACTGCGATTTTTATTTCATCATCTTTTATTAAGGATTCATCCCATTTAGGCCACTTTGATAAATTTATAGATTTTTTTTCACCTAATAACTTCCATAATTCTTCTGTTAAGTATGGAACGAAAGGTGAAAGAATTTTTAAAAACTTTTTAAAATCTTCTTTTTCAACTTTATCTATTTTTTCCATTTCTGTGGCAAGAATCATCATTGCAGAAACTGCAGTATTAAAACGCATTGACTCAATATCTTCAGAAACTTTTTTAATTGTTTTGTGTAAAAGTTTTAAAACAGAAAAATTCTGAACGGTGTGGGTCCCACCCGGTACTCCGGGAAGGGTTAAGCCGGAGGAATTTTTCTGTTTTAAAACTTTCTCCCCTATCCTCCAAACTTTTTCAATAAATCTTCTTGGACCAATAATACTTTCTGTACTCCACGCAACAGGTTCTTCAAATGGACCCATAAACATCTCATAAACGCGCAAAGTATCTGCGCCATAAATTTTTACAATGCTATCCGGATTTACAACATTACCTAAAGACTTGGACATTTTTACTCCACCTTCACCCATAATAAGCCCGTGTGATGTACGTTTTTTATATGGCTCAACAGTTGGAACCAACTTTAAGTCATACAAAAACTTATGCCAAAATCTTGAATATAATAAATGAAGCGTTGTATGTTCCATTCCACCGTTATACCAATCAACTGGAGTCCAATATTTTAATTTTTTCTTATCTGCAAAAACTTTTTTATTTTTTGGATCACAGTAACGCAAATAATACCACGAACTTCCCGCCCAATTTGGCATAGTGTCTGTTTCCCTTTTTGCTTTTCCTTTACACTTTGGACATTTTGTATTTACCCATTTTGAAATCTCAGCTAAAGGTGATTCTCCTGTTTCGGTTAATTTATAACTTTTTACTTCTGGTAATTTAAGTGGCAAATCTTTTTCTGGAATTGGCACAAGTCCGCATTTTTCGCACTCAACTACTGGGATTGGTTCTCCCCAATATCTCTGGCGAGAAAAAACCCAGTCTCGCAATTTAAATTTTGTAACAATTTTTCCGCCAACTTTTTCTGTAATTTTCTTAATAGCTTCTTTGGAAGTTAACCCATTAAAAAAATCAGAATTCATTAATACTCCAGAATCTATAATTGCAGTTTCATTTTGAAGTTGTAACCAAACCATTTTTTGATGGTCTGGAACTAAATGATTCAAAACATTTTTTTCATCAATCCAAACTAAAGTATGTTTTTTTTGTTCTATTTCTGAAATTTCACCTTGTTTATTTAAATTATCTATCTCAGCAAGATACACATGAGATACAGCACAACGATTTTGATTTTTATGAGACGCACAATATCTTGCTGCAGTTATCCAACTAAATTTTTTAACAATATTAATACCACTTATTGATGCTTCTTCTTCAATTTCTGACCTAACAGCATCTTCTGGAGTTTGTCCTTTTTCAATACCCCCCATTATTCCAGTCGTAATACCTTCTAAAGAATCATGCCAATTAAGTAAGGCATATTTACTCGTTGATTTATTTTTCAAAAAAACAATAACAGTATCCCTTTTTACTTCTTCAAGCCCGTCTTTAGGTGGATTCTTACTATCATCAGCACAAGGCATAATCACTTGCTTTATTGGTAAATAATATTTCTTCGCAAATTCAAAATCTCTTTCGTCGTGTGCTGGCACTGCCATAACTGCCCCTGTGCCATATCCTGCCAAAACATAATCAGCAATCCAAACAGGCACTTCTTCTATTGTAGCCGGATTAATTGCTTTTATTCCTTTTAATTCTATTCCTGTTTTTTCTTTATTTTCTGCTGTTCTTTCAATCTCTGATTTTTTATTTATTGATTTTATGTATTTTTCAACTTCATCCCAATTTTTTATTTGATCTTTTAATTTTTCAATTAATTCATGCTCTGGAGCAAGCACAACATAAGTCACACCAAACAAAGTATCGGCACGAGTTGTAAAAACTTTTATTTTTTCATCACTATTTTCTATTTTAAAATCTATTTCACTTCCCTCTGATTTCCCTATCCAATTTCTTTGTGATAATTTTACACGTTCTGGATAATCAACTAAATCTAAATCTTTATCTAATCTATCTGCATATTTCGTAATAGCAAGCATCCATTGTTTTTTTAATCTTCGTTCAGTTACAGTTCCACAACGTTCGCACTTACCATCAATTACTTCTTCATTAGCAAGACCAATTTTATCTTTCGGACACCAATTGATAGGCATCTCTGCTTTATAAGCAAGACCTTTTTTAAAAAATTGTAAAAATATCCATTGGGTCCATTTGAAATAGGCTGGATCAGTAGTGTTAATTTCCCGCGCCCAATCAAAAGAAATTCCAAGCATTTGTATTTGCTTACGGAAATTGTCTGTATTTTTTTTAGTTACAACTTTTGGATGAATACCTGTTTTTATAGCATAATTTTCAGTTGGTAAACCAAAGGCATCCCAACCAATTGGGAAAAGAACATTGTATCCTTCCATTCTACGTTTCCTAGAAATAACATCCATTGCAATATAAGGTCTTGGATGTCCGACATGAAGCCCGTCTCCGGACGGATACGGAAATTCAACTAAAGAATAAAACTTTTTACCTTTTCCATCTTTAGCTTTATAAACTCCTTTCTTTTCCCATTCTTTTTGTACTCTTGATTCAATTTTTTTATGATTGTAATTTTTCATTCTAACTTAATTCTTTAATACTTTTGGATATGGTGGATAAAGGTCTTTGTCTATTGTTCTTTCAAAACAAGTTCTTCCTATTTGATGATCCCAAGAATCATTAGTCCCAGACGGATAAGGCATTGGATAAGAAACACTGGAAGTTGACACATCTGTCCCAGCCATCATAGGGCGAATTCCCCCACCATAATTATATTCTTGCCAACCTTTCGGCATTGGAAGTGAGAAAGTTGCGCAAAGTTCAAATTTTAATTTATTTTTATCAATTAAAGCATATTCATAATTTTTTCCTTTTTGAAATTCAGGATCAACAGGTAGAGAATATCCAGAAATAGGATCTTTAAGATTATTGATGCTCTCAGGTAATTTTTCTTTTTGTTGCCAATAATTTATCACTTGCCATTGTATACTTTGTAAATCTTGAACTCTTCTATCATCTAGTTGAAGTTGACGTTGTTTGAATGGACTGCCTATGACAAAAAAACTCCAAATTATCAAAACAAGCACCATTGCCATAGAAAAATAAGTTGCAGTAATTTTGAAAAATTTTTTCCATTTAAAATTCCAAACTTCTGATATAAAATAATTTAAAACCATTTTAGCGCCAGAGATAGCAATAGCAACTTTCAAAATAAATCTTATTGTAATTTCTCCAGAAACAAAATATCGCACCAAAACAATCAAATCAACAACTACTATTAAAATTGAAAGAAAAATAATTATATAAGAAAGCCACTTTCGCATAACTTCATCATATTCACCTAATCCTTTTTTTTCTTTTTTCTTCCAAAAATAAGCCAATATTAAAAAAGCAGGAAACATTATTATAAGCATAGCGAGAAATGTTCTAGCTGATTCAAATTGAGAAGAAGCATAGCCATATTGATACGTAGCATTTAAAACATCTGGAAATTTTTTATCCAAAATCTCAAAAGCAAGATTCAAAAAAGAAGTAACTGATACTATCAAAGAAACAAAAACTCCTAATGATAAAAAGGCATAACCCGCATTTAACTTTTGTTTATTATTATCCATAATGGAATTATTATATCACAGATTAAGCCGTCCAAATAGCCGTATTAGAAAGAGAAATTGAACGATTTTTTGATTTTTCAAGAAGACATAATTCACCACAAGAAATTTTCCCATCTAAATCAGACATAGAATCTTCTAAAGCATATCCGAGTGAAATTGAAGATGAATCAATAGCATAAGAATTTAAAATAACAAAAAGCGGTTTGTCTGTTAAAATTTTTCTTACATTTTCTAAAAGAATCGGTAATTTTTCTTCTATTTTCCAAATTTCTCCTTTTGGCCCTCTGCCAAACTTTGGCGGATCCATAATGATTGCGTCATATTTATTCCCTCTCTTTATTTCACGTTCTAAAAATTTCAAAGCATCGTCTAAAATAATTCGCATTGGCTTGTCTGACAAACTTGAAAGATCTTGGTTTTCTTTAGCCCATGAAAGTGTTTGCTTTGATGCATCTAAGTGCGTAACATCAGCCCCAGCACGAAGAGCAAACAAACTTGCAACACCAGTATAACCAAAAAGATTTAAGAACTTTATTTTCCTTCCGCTGTTTTTTATTTTATCTTCTATAAAATCCCAATGACTTGCCTGTTCGGGGAAAAATCCAAAGTGCCGAAAAGGAGTTGGGGAAACAAAAAATTTAATATCTTTATAAGACATTTCCCACCTAGGCATCCCTCGGCCGTAGCCTATGGGCGAGGCAATTTTGTTTTTTATCTTCCACCCCTTTTTTGCCCCAGTCTTAGAACTCCAAAATTTTCCATCAACATTTTCCCATTCTTTTTTTGAAAAAGTTTTTTTCCAAACAGCATCTTCGCAAGGACGAACAAAAGTATATTTTCCAAAACGTTCTAATTTTTCACCTTCTCCAGTATCAAGCATTTCGTAATCAACCCAACCGTTTGGAACAAAAATTTTAATTTCTTTATTTAAATTCATTTTTTTAGTATACCACGAAGAACTTCTACTTCGCCGTTTTTATTAATTTTTATTAAAGTTGATGGTTTTGATTTTAATGTTCCACCTGATAAGTAAAAATCTACATTATCTCCAAAATATTCTTTTGCTTTTTTAATATTTTCAGCTGGTTTAAACCCTTCAGAATTCGCACTAGGAGCTACTAATGGACCAGTTTTTTTAAGAATCTCTATTAAACTTTTTTTTGCAGGTAATCTAAAAGCTATATTATTCAATATAATGCTCACTTTCCCAGGCCAAAATTTACTCAACATACCAACAAACTCCAGTTTGTTGGTATGTTTTATCCCAAACTTTTCCAAATCTTTAATAGATGAAATTAAAACTATCATTTTTTTCTTCTTATCTCTATTTTTTATTTTATAAATTCTATTGATAGCCTTACGAGAAAAAGCACTTCCAACAAGTCCATACAAAGTGTCTGTTGGCATTACTCCAACTCCGTCATTTTTAAGAATATTTATTATTTTTTTATATTTTGAATTCAATAACATCTCCGTCTTTTACTATATATTCTTTACCTTCAGTGCGCACTAAACCTTTCGCACGAGCATTTACATAACTTCCAGAATCTAATAAATCTTTCCAATTTACAACTTCAGCTCTTATAAATTTATCTTTAAAGTCAGTATGTATTGCTGTACCTGCCACAGGTGCAGTTGAACCAACTTTTATAGTCCAAGCACGAGTCTCGTCTTCTCCTGTAGTTAAAAATGTTTCAAGCCCTAGAAGTTCATAGCTTTTCTTTATCAAATCATCAAAACCTTTTTCAAAAACTGGATCAACTTTTACTGAAATTCCAGGCAAACTCATTTCAACATTTTCATTCGCTTCCGACACATTCAAAACATAAAGCATCGGTTTTAATGTAAGTAAGTTAAGAGATTTTATTTTAAATTTTTCTTCTTCATTTAAAACTGCATCAATAGCAAGATGTCCATCTTCTAAAACCTTTTCTAATTTTTTTAAAATAATTTCTTCTGCTATAGCTTCTTTGTCTTGTTTTTTTACATCTTTTTGGATATTTGAAATTCTTTTTGAAACAGTTTCCATATCAGCCAAGACAAGCTCTAAATTTATAACACCAATGTCTCCTGTAGGATCAACCTTATTTGCAACATGAATAACAGAATCATCTTTAAAAGTACGAACAACATGCGCAATAGCATCAACTTCACGGATATTTGTTAAAAATTTATTTCCTAGACCTTCTCCTTTTGAAGCTCCAGCAACTAACCCTGCAATGTCCACAAATTCAATAACTGCTGGAATAGTTTTTTTTGATTTTGAAAATTCAGAAAGCAATTTAACCCTTTCGTCTGGAACTGGAACAATACCCACAGATGGGTCAATCGTACAAAAAGGATAATTTTCCGCAGGCACGCATTTTTTAGTAAGCGCGTTAAAAAGCGTTGATTTCCCGACATTTGGCAACCCTACAATTCCTATACTTAACATTAAATTACTATATCAGATTTACCACAAATTAAAAGAGTCTTTATTTAAATATATTCTCTTACTTTTTCTACCACTTCTTGAATAGGATGTTGTGATTTTACCATATAATCCACAGCTCCCAGCTTAAGAGCCTGTTTAATCTTCTGATCTTCCCCAAGATTAGACAAAATAATAACCGGAATTTCTCGCAAAATCTTATCTTCTTTTAATTTTGATAAAATTTCTATTCCATCAACTTCAGGCAAAATAATATCAAGAAGGATAATATCAGGTTTATTCTTTTTTACCATAGACATCACAGCACTACCGTCTGGTACTATAATAACCTCGAATTTTTCTTCTTTAAATTTTTCTTCTAAAACTTTATATAAGACGACTTCGTCTTCAGCTATAAGAATTTTCATAACTCTTGCATTATAAACTATTAATCTTTAATTTTCAATCTCTCTTTAATTTTAGAAACAACATCAGAAATAGGCCAATTACTCTTCACTAAATATTCATAAGTTGTATTCCTATCCAAACCGATTTCAACACCTTCAGCCATTTTAGAAACATCGCTAATATTAGTTAAAATAATAACATTCGCATGTGCCCCCCACGGATCTTCACGAAACTTTTTAAGCATAGTCATGCCGTCAACTTTCGGAATCAATATATCAAGTAAAATTAAATCTGGATGTCTCTCTAGAGCCAATCGTAAAAACTCAAGACCATCATAAGCAACAGCTACATCAAATCCTTCTTCTTCCAATTTTTCTTTCAATAAATTGGACAATATTTTTTCATCTTCAACTATTAGTATCAATTTTTTATTAGAATCAGTTGTCATTTTATTTTTTATTTTTTATTATTGTTAAATAAAAAGTGGTCCCCAGTTTAGCGCTCGACTTAAACCAAACTTTTCCACCATTAGCTTCCATTATTTTTTTAGTAACATATAAACCTAATCCACTACCAGAAGGTTGTACTTTGGGTGAATCAATTCCGCGTACAAATTTTTCAAAATTCTTTATTCTATCTATTGAAAAAGAATCTATTTTACCTTCATTGTGCACAGAAATCAAATAATCACTAGTTCTTTCCCTTGCCCTAATAATTATTTTTTTAGAACCATTCAACGAATAGTTGATAGCATTACTTATTAGATTCTCCATGGCTTCGTTAACCAAAACTGGATCACTAAATACATATTTCAATTTTGAAGGTATGATAACTTTGATTTCTTTTTTATTTTTATCTGCAAAAACCTTGAAAGAAAGCACTAATTTATTGATTAATTTTCCTAAATCTATATATCTTTTATTAATCTCCAATTGACCAGATTCTATCTTAGCAACATCTAGTAATCTATTCACTAAATTAATCAGTCTCTGATTTGACACAAGTAGATCATTTAGCTTTTCTTGTTGTTTTAATGTCAAATTATCTTTTTTATTTTGCATACTTTCCAATGTCCACCTAATCGCAGATAAAGGAGTACGCAGTTGATGAGAAGCTAAAGAAAGAAAATCATTTTTTGCGACTTCTAATCTTTTGGATTCAGTTATATCTTCAGTATGAGTGATAAAATAAAGAGGCTCACCACTACTGTTTTTAACTAAAGCAATACTCAAGCGCACCCAAACAACACATCCCTTTTTATGAATATATCTTTTCTCTAAAAAACCATGATCTATTTTGCTAACAAAAAACTTTTTTAGAATTTCCAAACTTTTTTTTACGTCATCTGGATAAGTTATATTTTTGAAATTATTTGCTAATAATTCTTTTTTAGAATAACCGGTAATTTTACACAAAGCATTATTAACATCCAACCAATGACCATCAATACCCATAATTGATACACCTATATTGGAATACTTAAAAATATTTTTGAATTTATTTTCACTTTCCTTTAATTTTTCTTCTATCTCTTTACGCTTGGTTATATCCCTGCCTATAGCTTGAACATAAATATTATTTCCTTTAATATTACTAAAATCAATCTTATTGAGAGATATTTCTGTATCAATAAATGCACCATCTTTCTTTTTGTGTCTCCAATAAAATCTCTGAGGATGTCCATTGAGAGACGCCATAATATGTTTAAAAGCTATAATTTTTGAATTATTTCCATCTGGTTGACTAATAGGAGAAAAATCCACAGGACTACGACCAATTAATTCTTCTTTATTTTTACAACCAAACATTTTTACAGCCCGCCAATTACAGTCAAGAAAAATATCTCTTTTCATTATCCAAATGGCATCATTTGCAGATTCAAATAATTCATGAAATCTTTCCTCACTTTCTTTTAATTTTTCCTCAAATAACTTTCTTTTTGTAACATCTCTAAATATACCAAGATTATAGATCTTGCCGTTAATTGTAATTTTATTGGAGGAAATATCTACATAAAAAATACTTTTATCCTTTCTCTGCACTGGTATATTTTTTGTTATTTTAAACGAACCATGAACTGAATTATTAAATTCTCTCAAAATAAACGGCCACTCTTTTTTGGGATGAATACAATTAAATTGTAAATTTAATATTTCATTCTCTAAATATCCTAACATTTTACAAAATGTCTTATTTGCCTTAAAAATTTTTTTAGTTTTGATATCAATCAACAAAATACCGTCAGCAACCGTATTAAAAATATCATAAAAAGACTTTTTATCTTCCTTTAATCTTTCTTCATCTTGTTTACGTTTAGTAATATCAACACCAACACCGATAAAAAAATTATCAGCTTTATGTCCACTCGCATTGAGTACTGGATGTCCATGCCATTCCACAAGATACTTTTTGCCAGATTTACTTTCTATTAAATTCTCATTAATCGTAATTTTCTTTTCAAGAATAATTTTTTTAAATACTTTATTTAACTTTTTACGATCTTCTTTTGGAATAAAAGTATTCAAATAATTTTTACCTTTAACTTCGTTATTCGTATAACCAAGGATTTTCAACAACGCTTTATTCATCATTAAAATCTTTCCGTTAAACCCAATAGCCACAAAAAAGACTGGAGAAGAATCTAATACTGATTTGTAGAACTTTTCATTATTTTGTATTATGATTTTATTATTTTTAAGCATAAAATTAGCTACCTATCTCTCTGATATCATCACCAGCATAACGATGCGATTTTTCTAAATAATTCTTCAAATTTTTTAATGTATATCCCATATCAGTCAAATCACTATTGCTTGGATTTCCTTCATTGTAATTTTTAATTAACTTGTCTACATCCTTTTTTGAATTATCCAAAATATTAGTGATATCTCTTCCTACAATAGTAACTTTTCTACCTAATTGCCCTCTCCATTTATAATAACTAAACCAACCAGCTCCAAAAGTTGCTATTAATATAAAAATAAAAATAATAAAAAACCAAACTTGAGTTATCGCTAAATTTCCTAAGACCAATATTGGTCTTAGTCTAACTTTAATAATCTCGGGACTTACAATAGAACTCAAAGCTCCCCTGTCATCTTTAGCTCTAATTTCCAAATAATAATTTCCTTTTTTAAGAGGTTGATCAACGTTGAATGACCACTGGCCTTTATCGTCTGATTTATTTTCTCCATGAAAAACAGTTTCACCTGTAGAAAACTTTAAATCAGCTAATACACTAACGTTAGGAATAGAAGAACCACTAAATACAAGACTGCCTTCACCAATAAAAATATTTTTATTAATAAAAAGTATTTCTGGTGATTGAATTGGTAGAATTTCAAGATCTAATTTTCCATCAGTAATATTGCCAGCTTTGTCTTTGGCAGAAACTATAATTTTATGTTTATTGGGAAAAATTGGCTTAAAAATATATGATGTATTATTAATACTAGCTTCTTCCTGTCCATCGACAAGTATCTGATAATTTTGAATACCTGAAAATTGATCACTCGAAGTAAATTTAATTTCAGGTGTAGGATTATCAGAAACAGGATTGCCTACTATTACAACTTCAAAAGGAAGCGGAGGGACACTATCTATTGCAATACGATAATGATTTGTCTGACCCCAACCAATATTATTTTTAAATCTAACATGTACATACCAAACTCCATTATCTAATGCTTTAAATACTTTATTATCAAAAAGACCTTCAGATTTAGTTGGATTAGTATTAGGAATTTTATCAACAGAAGTTGCAACGCTTATCACATCTTTTGGTAAATCCCAATTAACTGAAAAATCAGAAATCAAATTATACCAACCTTGTGGATCAGGATAAAGTGGAACACTTAAAACAGGTTTTGTTGATAATTGAGAAGCCAATTCAGCTTCACGAGTAATTTGAGGTTGTTCTATTTTATTAATTTCTGATTTACCTAAAACTACAAAAGATGCCCCTTTAGCAGTAGATAAAACATTTGAACCAGAACCATCCGCAGAACTAATAGCTGTATCAGAAAAAACTAAATTAACAGCGCCATTTCCGATCACCTTAAATCTAATACGAATTACTTGTAAAGATTTACCCGAATATCCACTTACAGTAGAACCTCCGATAAAAGATACCTCCCCAAGATCATTATCTGAAGAAGGTTCAGTAAGCCAAAAATTAAAAATAGAATCATTTTTAATTAAGCTTTCAACTTTAAGAATATTTGATGGAAATTTAATAGTAGCTTGAGCAGCATTTATGCTTGTGTCCTCACTGTCAATTTTAAGATCAACAATAATCTTATCCCCTACTACTGGATTTTCCTTATCAATAAGAAATCCAAAAGTAGCAGCATGAGTAACAACTGGCAGAAAAAATATTACAAAAGAAATTATTATAATAAATTTTAATTTTAGAAAATTCAATTTAAAATTATTCATTTAAATACATTATAAACTATCTTTTAATTCCTTGCAGCATCACACTTAAATCTCCTTGATCAATAGAACCATTTCTATTTAAATCAAATTTTGTTTTTAATGAATCTGACACTTCACCACCATTTTTAGCATAAAGGAATGTCGCATTAAAAGCTGAGAAGTCAGAAAGATTAACCTTACCATCTTTATTCACATCAGCTCGAGGGATTCTTGTATTCACAACTTGAAAAGCTTCTTCTAAAGATCTACCATTCTCACTATCTTTCACATAAAATGAATGCTTGCCTGCTTCAAAACCACTTGAAGAAAGTTGAATTTCATACGAACCATCAGCTTTTACTTCAGCTGATTTATATTCTTTATTATCAACATATAATGTTACTCTATTACCTCTTGCAAAACCTCTCACATATGTGAAGAAAGCAAAATGATCATCAGCTACAGATACAGTAGGAGCAATATTTGCACTTTTTACATTCACAATTCCATTTGCATTGTTATATAACATTAAAGGAGCTTTATTACCCTTAGAGTCAACGTATTGAATTCCTAAAGCTGGAAAATTAGCTGGCAGGTCATTTTTACTTATCGCAAAAGATCCATCTGCATTTTGTTTAACTCCTAGATTCAACGGAACAAGATTTGCTGTTGAAGTTCCAGAAACATTTATACCATAAACATCGATAGATCCACCTGTCGCTTTAGTTCCTTTACCAGCAATTGCTATATCAGTTGTTGTAACAGTTTGCGCTATGTTACTTGAAGAACCGCCACCTCCTCCACCACAAGTTCTAAATGTTACTGAAATATTACTTGGCATGATTTTACCAGTATCAACATCCACTAAAGAAATTTGTATTGTTTCAGAAGTAGTATTAGCTATATTGATTTGAGCAAAACCACCCACTATATGTATCGGTGAACTATTTGGAATAGCTCCACCAGTTGCAGAAATCATCACATTACCATCTAAAAGAGTATCTGCACTATCATTATCATCTACTGCTTGTAATGTCACCCCAACAACATCACTTGTACATACACTTGAACTATCTACCGTCATATTAATTTTAGTTGAAACAATTGGAATAGAACTTGCTGTAATATTAAAACTACCACTCGAGATAGAAATATCAAAACTTGAAGCCGAAATAGTAGCTGCTCCAGCTACAGAATCAGTGTAAACAAAATCTGTTGATGAAGATCCACTTCCAATAATTAAAGTAGTTTGATCAAAAGAAGCTGAGCCAGAACTCGAAGACAAATTAACTTCATTTGAACCAGAAGTTATTTCAACATCAGATGCATTCAATCTTGTAACTGTACAATTTATATCTGTCCCAACAGTAAATGTTGAAGACATACAACTAACTGCAAATTTTGTAACAGGTAAATTTGAATCAATTTCAAAAGATGGAATAGTTAAGAGAGTGCTAGGATTTCCAGCAGAATCTGTAACTATAATTGTACAATCTGAATAAAGACCACTAGAAAGTGGACCAAATATTACTGTATTATTCCCAGCTGTAGCTATTGTTGCTGAAGCAACTCCACAAGAACCACCGTAAATTACAGTTCCAGCTTCAGTGGAATTAAATGTATAACTTGGACTTGTATTATTAGACATTTCTGGAATTGAAGTAACCTCTGTCACAGTAGATGGAGTTATGTCATAAATAATTTCTAATGATGTAGATAAATTACCATTTGTTGCAGAATCATGAGCAACACTATTTGAAATAGTTATTGTTATAGTTCCTTCTGTATGAGAAATTATATTGAAATTATAAGTTGTTCCACTTCCAATAAAACCGTCAACAGTTCCTGAACTAAGACCAATGTCGGTAGAATCAAAATCTAAAACACCACTACTAAATTCAATTGATACAGGAATTGGATCTGTGTTTATAGGACTTGATGCTGTTATATTTACAGTAAGATCAGATTTATTAATTTCGTAATATTCTCCTGTGGTGAAAGGAAGACCAGAAAGATTATTTCCTGCTGTATCAGTTATTGTAGCGGTATTAGAAATATCAAGACGAAGTGTCCCATCATCTGATCCAGTATTTACAGTAACAACCACAGACAAACCAGAAGATGCGCTAACTGAAGTTACAGAAGAACCAGACACTCCACTTTCTGTTAAAGAAAAATCATTGGTATCTATATCAGAAACTGGCTCAGAAAATGTAACCGTATAATCAACACTAGATGCATTTGTTGGTGATGAATTTACACGAGTAATTGAAGATACTGTTGGTGTGATAGTATCAATCGTCCAACTATGTGATGCTGTACTTATGTTACCCGCAACTTCTGTGGCTCGTACTTCAAAAGTATGCAAACCATTAGCCAAACCAGAATAAGATTTTGGACTTGAACAAGATGCGAAAGATTCTGCGTCAATTTTACATTCATAACTAGCTACTCCTCCCCCTGTTCCTGGATTATCTTGATCAACAAGCCAAGTAATTGATGGAGAATTATTATTTACAGTTCCAAAATAATTTACATTGTGAGTAAAAGATATTTCTGCTGAAGTTGTATCAATAAAGAAAGGTCCTAAATGAACTGTATTCCCCCAATTACCAAAATTATCAACAGCTCTAATATTAAAGTAATATGTCTGACTATCAGAAAGAGCGCCAGAAGTTATTGTTGTAACTGCGTTAATATCTTGTGTTGTATCTGGTTCTGTTGTTCCGTCTTCATTTGTATCAAAAATATATGAATATCCTGCAACTCCAGAACCTGTATCAACTGCAGGATCCCAATTTACTGTTATTGTATTATCATTACTCCAAACAGAAACTGTGTGATCTGTTGATGTAAGATTTGTTGGACTGGTTGGAGCAATTATATCTGAAGGTAATATTGTCACAGAACCATTTGCAGAAAATGCAGAATAATTACCCATAATATTTACAGCTTTCACTCTAAAATACCAAGTGTCTTGCGAAAGTGTGTCTGTATGCGTAAATGAATTTATACTAGAAGTACTATTAAAAATACCTATAGAAAAACTAGAATCTTTTGACCATTCTACTATATATGGGGGTGTTGCTAATCCTGAACCACTATTGTCTGTAGATGCTGTCCATTCCCAAGTTGGTGTATCATCGTAAGCTGTAGTTGAAATAGTTGGAGTTCCTGGAACGGTTGGCGCAACTGTATCAACTGTCACATTAACTACAGATGACAACCCTGTATTACCTGCTAAGTCTGTAGCTTTAGATTGAAATGTATGAGCGCCTTGAGAAAGTCCTGTTGCAGAATATGTCCAGGCAGCTGCAGTTCCTGAAGTTGCTACGAATAATCCACCATCAACTGAGATTGTTGTTGATGAAAGATTTGCATCGGATGATGTTCCTGTTAGTGCAACTGTTGTTGAAGATGAATATGAATTGTTTGAAGGAGTAGAAATTGTTGAAGTTGGATTTGTGGTATCTAAAATAAAATTACCCATACTTGTCCACGCAGAAGTAGCAACTCCATCATTATTTTGAGCGCACCAATAATAAGTAGCATCACTTCCAATCGAAGATCCTGGGATCCATGTTGTATTTTCATTATTGGTTGAAGTTGTAGTTGAAGTTCCACTTGCAACAACAATACCCGCTAAACAATCAGCTGAACTTGTTGCGATCCTATAATTAGTTGTACCTGTATCACCTGTATTTGAATCTGAATAATTAGCAGATAAAGTTGGTGTGTTATCAGTAGTATATGAACCACTACTTGGAGAAACTAAAGTTGGAGCATTTGGGGTTGTGTTTGTAGTATAAGTTATTGTAATTTTAATATGATCTATTGAAGCAGATTCATTGCCTCCTACTGTTGTATTTTTATATGCAGATAATGCTAATCCAAAATTTGTATTATTAATATCTGAATATGTCCAAGTCTCACCCCACAAATCAGAAACACCTCCATAAGTAGTATAAACATTATTAGCTGTTCCCCACCAATTTGTATTTGATTTATCAGTAGAGCCTATAGTTCCACCTTTTATTATTCTTACTCTGTAATCTTGTGTTCTGTTTGCATTAGCAGATTTTTTTTCTACTTCAGCAGTAATACCAGTTATAGTAGCTCCCACTGGAATAGTAAAACCAAAATTTGTTGCTTTGATATAATGACTTATTACATTATCACCAAGACTAGCTGTAGCATAACTATTATTAGAAGAAACAATTCTTGAAGTGTTTGACCAAGTAACTGTACCAACAGAACTATCATCAGCTGTTGTAGCTGGATTATTTGGTCCGCTTGTAGCCGCAAAAGTATTTAATGGAAAATTAAAAAAAGAAAAAACTACGACCAATGCTAACAATATCAAAAATATTTTTTTATTCATA
>JBAQNK010000061.1:0-4178 GCA_049303695.1 Minisyncoccia bacterium
GAAAAAATGTTGTGTGGGGCGGGAGTAGTTTTTAAACTTGTTCAAGCTTTTGTAAAAAAATATGGCGAACTTTATAAAATAAATTCTGGTTGGGAAAAGTGGACACTTGATATGGCAGGGATTGCAACACTTTCAGATATGGTTCCTCTTCTTGGAGAAAACAGAGCAATAGCTTTTTTTGGAATAAAAGTTTTAAGAAAATCTCCTCGTGTTGGTTTACAAAAACTTCTTGCGAAAATAAAAGTAGATCAAAAATATTTGGGAGAGGACGATATTGGTTTTATGTTAGTGCCGAGGTTGAATGCAGCTTCTCGGATGGATGATCCAGCACGAGCGTTTGAAATTCTTTCAACGACGGATGAAGCGGAGGCTGGTGCACTCGCAACGCATCTTTCAAAAATAAATGATGACAGGAAATTAATTGTGGCGGGTATTATGCGCGAAGTGAATAAAAAATTTGAAAAAAGAGAACACAGTGATGTGATAGTCATGGGTAATCCCCTGTGGAAAGTCGGAGTGCTTGGACTTGTTGCGGGGAAGATTTCAGATGAATATAAAAAACCAGTTTTTGTCTGGGGAAAAGATGAGAATGATTTAATAAAAGGATCTTGCAGGTCAGATGGTTCTGTTTCTGTGGTGGAACTTATGACACATGCAAATGAATTTTTTTCAGACTTTGGTGGGCATGAACTTGCAGGAGGTTTCACAGTTAATAATGAAAAAGTTCATTTTTTAGAAGAAGCTCTTTCTCTTTCTTACAGTAAAATTAAAAGAGAAAAAAAAGAAAATAATGTTGATTGTGACGTAAAAACAAATTTGGGTTTTGTGAATATGAAAAATTGGCGTGAAGTTGAGAAGCTTGCACCTTTCGGGCTCGGTAATTCTAAACCAGTTTTTCTTTTTGAAAATATTAAGATAGAAAATATAAAAAAGTTTGGGAAAAACGGCTCAGGAGAACATTTAGAAATTTCTTTTTCTGATTCATTTGGAAAAGCTAAAGCCATTTCTTTTTTTTCTACCATAGATTCATTTAAAACTTCTATAGAACAAGGTGCCTCGGTTAATCTGTTTGCCACTTTTGACTTGTCGCGTTTTCGTGGAAAAGAAGAGTTGAGATTAAGAATTATTGATGTATTATAAAAATATGCAGAAAGATAAAATTATTATTTATACAGATGGAGCAGCGAGAGGAAATCCTGGCCCTGCTGGATGGGGAACAGTCTTTATTTTCGGAGAAAAAATTTTTGAAATAGGAGGAAGAAGTGCTCATGCTACAAATAATCAAATGGAACTTACTGCTCCAATTGAAGCATTAAAACATTTGCGTAAAAATAATTTAGATAAATCTATAGAAATTTTTTCTGATTCAAAATATGTAATTTTAGGCATCACAGAGTGGATACAAAATTGGATGAAAAATAATTGGCGTAATGCTGCTAAAAAACCAGTTTTAAATCGTGAGCTTTGGGAAGAGCTTTACAGTCTTGTTCAGGATTTTAAAATTGAATGGACTTATGTTGAAGGTCATAGTGGTAACAAATTTAATGATCGTGTGGATGAAATTGCTACAAGTTTTGCAGATGGCGCTCCCGTGAAACTACAAGATAAAAATTATGCGGGATAAAATTCTTTACTTTTCATCTTTTGGTTTTATGATAGGAGTGCTTTTGCGCTCTTTTATTTTTGTTAATCAGTATATTGTCAGTGTTTTTCTTATTGTTTCTATTTCTTTGTTTTTGTTGTTTCTTTGTGTTTCACGAAGTAAAGTTGGATTTATTTTTTGTATTTTTCTTTTCTCCTTTTCTTTAGGTGTTTTGCGATTTCATTTATCTGATGTTTCTCTTCCAGAAGTTTTTGAATCAAAAGTTGATAAGAGTTTAGAGTTAAAAGGATTCATTATAGATGAATCAGAAATAAAAGAGACGAATCAAAAGTTAACAATAGAGACAGAAATTGGTGATGAAAAAACAGAAATTTTATTAACATCAAGCTTAGATGAAAATTTTAAATATGGGGATGAAATAAATTTCAAAGGTATTTTAAAAAAGCCAGTAAATTTTATTACAGATCAAGGCAAAGAGTTTGATTATGTAAATTATCTTCGCAAAGATGGGATATTTTATGTGATGAATTATCCTAATATAGAAATTGTTTCAAGAGGAAATGGAAATAAAATAAAAAGCGCGCTTTTCCTTGTGAAGGAAAAATTTTTAGAGAAAATAAATTTTGTAATTCCAGAACCAGAATCGCTTCTTATGGGTGGCTTAATTCTTGGAGAAAAATCTTCATTTAGTCCTGATTTGCGTCAGAGTTTTGTTGATACTGGAACGATACACATCGTCGCATTGTCAGGATACAATGTGACGATTATTGCCGAATGGATAATGAAATTATTTTCTTCTTTTCCTAAAAACTTTGGGATTGGAGCAGGGATAATAACTGTCATTCTTTTTGTTGTTATGACGGGGGGAAGTTCTACTGCTGTGCGTGCAGGGATGATGGCAGTGCTTGCACTTATTGCTCGCGCGACTGGCAGAAATTATGATGTCGCGCGAGCTTTAATTTTGGTTGCAGTTGCTATGATTATTTTGAATCCTTTTGTTCTTTTTTATGATGTATCTTTTCAGCTTTCTTTTATTGCGACAATTTCGGTAATTTTTCTTGCTCCTAAAATGGAAAAATATTTTTTGTGGGTTACTCCGAGGTTTGGGTTGCGAGATATTATCTCCGTTACTACTTCCGCGTACATTTTTGTTATGCCGTTTATTCTCTATAATATGGGGAATCTTTCTCTTGTTGCCCTGCCAACAAATATTTTAATTCTTCCTTTTATTCCAATTACTATGATGTTTGGTTTTTTCACAGGGATCGCTGGACTTATTTTTAATATTTTTGCTTTTCCGTTCGGTTATGTTTCTTATTTACTCTTGCATTACGAATTAGCAGTCGTTAATTTTTTCTCACATTTATCTTTTGCTTCTTTTTCAATTCCTAATTTTCCACTTCTAATTACACTTTTAATATATATTTATTTTGTCTATAAACTTTTTTGGAAAGATATAAAAAGGTTTTTAGTTTTTTAATGTGATAACATTATTATTATGTACGAGAGTTATAAAAAATATGGTTTGTTGTTTTTTGCTCTTTTCCTTTTATTGGTAAATACTTTTCTTTTTCAAGCTGATTGGAAAAATTCTCACAAGAAATTAACTTTTGCGATGCTTGATGTCGGTCAAGGTGACGCGCTTTTTATAGAGTCTCCTACAGGGACGCAAATATTGGTGGACGTTGGTCCACCTAAAAAAATTCTAAGAGAGCTTCCTTTAGTGATGCCTTTTTATGATAAAAGTATAGACGCGATAATTATTACAAATCCAGATCAAGATCACATTGGTGGTTTTTCTGATATTCTTAAAAATTATAAAGTTAGTAAAATTTTTTCATCTGGTACTTTAAGTGATTCAAAAACTTTTAAAAATTTAGAAGCAGAAATTGAGAGTCAAAAAATTCCAGAGATTTTAGCTAAAAAAGGAATGCGTCTTAATCTTGGTGGAGGAGCAGTAATTGATATTTTATTTCCAGATCGCGATGTGTCTAGTTGGACGACTAATGATGGATCTGTTGTAGCGCGTCTTTCTTATGGAAAAAATTCTGTAATGCTTACAGGTGATGCTTCAAGAGAAACAGAAAAAATAATTCTCAAAAATAATATAAAACAAAATCTTAAAAGTGATATTTTAAAAGTTGGACATCATGGTTCACATACTTCTACTTCGCTAGATTTCCTAAAAACAGTTTCTCCCGAGTATGCTTTAATTTCAGTTGGTGAAAATAATAAATACGGGCATCCACATCAAGATGTTTTAGATAATTTAATTTCATTTGGTTTAAAAATATTTCGCACAGATAAATCAGGGGCAGTAATTATGAAATCTGATGGGAGCGAGGAAAGCTTTCTACTTTTAAAGTAAGTTGACTTATCAATAAAAAACTAGTATTGTGAAAATAAACCCTTAATACCTTGTCATTATGAATAAACAAATTTTATTTTTATTGATAACTCTTGGAGTTGTCTTTAAAGCTTTTCCTCAAATGCAACACGGAATCGTTCCAGTGAATGCATCTGCTCCAGCTTTAATAGAGCTATATAAACCTACAAATCTTGATAAGATTTTTAT
>JBAQNK010000062.1:0-6991 GCA_049303695.1 Minisyncoccia bacterium
ACAACTACTCCAAAGAAACCAAACTCAGCTCTCCGAAAAATCGCAAGAGTGCGTTTGACTAACGGTATGGAAGTCACAGCTTATATTCCAGGAGAAGGACACAATTTACAAGAACACTCAGTGGTTATGCTTCGTGGAGGACGTGTGAAAGACTTGATCGGAGTAAGATATCACATTGTTCGTGGAGTTTTAGATACTCAAGGAGTTGAAAAACGAAGACAAGGTAGATCACTTTATGGAAATAAAAAACCAAAAAAAGAAGCTAAAAAATAGTTCGAAAAACTCACTATAAATAATTTTTAAATAATATGAGACGAAAAGTAAAAAATAGAAATATAGTAGGACCCGACTTCATGTATAATTCTCAGAAATTGGAGAAGTTTATTAACTACACTATGTGGTCTGGAAAAAAGGAGACTGCAAGAAAAGTAATGTATAAAGCTTTTGATGTTATTAAAGAGAAAACAGGGAACCCAAATCCATTAGAGATTTTTGATTTAGCAATGAAAAACGCTGGACCTTTGACAGAAGTTCGTTCAAAGAGAATCGGAGGTGCAAACTATCAGGTTCCTCGTGAAGTTCGTCCAGAAAGAAGACTTGCTTTAGCTATGAGATGGATTCGTGATGCAGCCCGAAGCAAAAAAGGACAACCAATGCATTTGAAACTCGCTGATGAATTAATCGCAGCTTCAAAAAATGAAGGTGCAGCCATTAAGAAAAGAGAAGATACTCACAAAATGGCAGAATCAAACAAAGCTTTCGCACACTTTGCTTGGTAATTTTTGTTAAACAAAAATTATCCTGAGATTGTTGAAGGATAACTTAATTTAAATATTTTAAAAATCCCCGTTCCTAGCGGGGGTTTTTCTTTTGACTAAAATGGTTAAAAATGGTAGTTTAAAGGAAATTTTCTTTAAATAACTAAATAATCAAATATATGAAAACAAATTTTCCTTCTGCAACAACAAGAGATTCCATTTGGAGTTTTTTTGATAATTATTGGTTGTTGTTAATAACAATCATTAATTGGATAATAACACTATCTTTTCCAGTTTTGGGGTATATTTTTATACACAAGGTTGGAGGAATAATTTTGGGTTTAATTTTCTCGGCTGGCTGGTTTTGGCTGGTTGGATTAGAGATTAAAAATGCTTTTAAAAATAAAAAACTAAAAGCTTTGCTTTGGCTTATATTAAACAATATTTCAATGGCAAACTTTGCTGTAATGTTTGTTGTGTTTATGGATTTATTTGTTTGTTGGATAAGTGGAGCATTCCATTATTTCGAGATTCCATCTCAAACTTTTATTTCTTTTATTTTTTATTATTATTGTATTATTATTCCGGTTTCAATTCTTTTTGGTTTAGTTCTCACTTTTGGTGAGGATAAATTAAAAGAAGCTTTAGAAAAAGAAGGAGAAGATAAAAATAAAAGATTGGCTAAATATTTTAACCCACTTTTCCTTCCGTTTTCTGTTGTAGCCGCACCGTTTATTTTTGTATTTTTGATATACAAAACTTGCAGGGAAGTAAGAACCAGTTTTAAGTCAGTTTGGAATTGATTAGTTTTTAATGTTTAAAAATAAAAGCCTCTGGATATATTCAGTGGCTTTTTGTTTGCCTCGTCGCTCGCGAGCGACGAGGTTTGCAAAAAAAGTGTTTATATTATATATTGCTTAGAGCGCATTAGGCGCTTTTTATTATAATTTTTAAATTAAATTACATTTATGGAACGAGATTATCCACTAGAGAAAGTTAGAAATATAGGAATTATTGCTCACATTGATGCTGGTAAAACAACAACAACAGAGCGTGTGCTTTTTTATACAGGTGTATCACACAAAATAGGTGAAGTTCATGAAGGGGAGACAGTTACAGACTGGATGGAGCAAGAAAGAGAAAGAGGTATCACAATTACTTCTGCTGCTGTTACTTGTTTTTGGACACCGACTTATGCTTTGACTGACAAGAGTAAAAAGCACCGTTTTAATATTATTGATACTCCTGGGCACATAGATTTCACAGTGGAAGTAAAAAGATCTCTTAGAGTTCTCGACGGAGCAGTTGTCGTTTTTGACGGAGTTGCTGGAGTAGAACCTCAATCTGAAACAAATTGGCGTTATGCTGATGAAGCGAAAGTTCCTCGTATTTGTTTCATAAATAAATTAGACAGAACTGGCGCATCTTTTGAACATTCATACGCTACAATTTTAGAGCGTTTAACAAAAAAGGCTGTTCGTATGCAAATACCGATTGGTCTTGAAGAAAAACACGAAGGGGTTGTGGATCTTTTAAATATGAAAGCTTATTACTTTGAAGGAGAGATGGGTAATAAAGTTATTGAAAAAGAAATTCCAGAAGAAATGAAAGCAGATGCAGAAAAATATCACAATGAACTTATTGAAAAAATAGTTGAACAAGATGATTTGACTATGAGTGATTATTTTGAAGGGAAAGTTCCTGACATGGCAACTTTGAAAAAACTTTTAAGAAAAGGAGTTATCACAAATGAAATTTTTCCAGTTTACGCAGGTTCTGCTTTGAAAAATAAAGGAGTTCAATTAGTGCTTGATGGAGTGGTAGATTATCTTCCTTCTCCTTTAGATATTCCTCCAATTACAGGAACAGATCCAAATAATAACGATGAGCCAATTGTTCGAAATGCTTCAGACGCTGAACCATTTTCTGCACTTGCTTTCAAAGTTGCGACTGATCCTTTCGTAGGACAACTTATTTTCTTCCGAGTTTATTCTGGAACTTTGAATTCTGGATCTTATATTTATAATCCTCGTACACGCAATAAAGAACGTATTGGACGAATACTTCGTATGCACGCAAATGACAGAGAAGAAGTTAAAAAAGTTTTTGCTGGAGAAATTGCAGCAGCTGTTGGGCTTAAAGATACGATTACTTCTGACACTATTTGTGACGAAGAAAAGCCTATTGAGCTTGATAGAATTATTTTTCCAGAGCCAGTTATCCAATTACGTATTGAACCAAAAACAAAAGCTGACCAAGAAAAAATGGGTATGGCTCTTAACAGACTTGCTCAAGAAGATCCAACCTTTAAAGTTTCCACAGATCAAGAAACAGGAGAAACAATTATTGCTGGAATGGGAGAACTTCACCTTGAAATTATTGTTGATCGTATGAAAAGAGAATTTTCAGTTGAAGCAAATGTTGGTAAACCACAAGTTGCTTATCGTGAAACTATTACTGGCAATTCAGAAGCAGAAGGTAAATACATCAAGCAATCAGGCGGACGTGGTAACTACGGTCACGTAAAGATAAAAGTAAAGCCGATGACTATTCTTACTAAAGAAGAAGTTGAAGATTTACCAAAAAATACAAAACGTTCAAATGAATTTGAATTTATAAATACAATCAAAGGAGGAGTTATTCCACAAGAATATATTCCTGCTTGTGAAAAAGGATTCAAAGAAGGTCTTGATAGAGGTATCCTTGCAGGATTCAAGGTGGTAAATGTTTCTGTTGAACTTTGGGACGGTAGTTATCACGAAGTTGACTCAAACGAAATGGCTTTCAAAATTGCAGCTTCTATGGCTGTGCAAGATGCTTGTAAAAGAGCAGGTCCAGTTATCCTTGAACCTATGATGAAAGTTGAAGTTGTTACTCCAGAAAAATTCATGGGAGATGTTACAGGAAATCTTTCTTCAAAACGTGGAATTATTGAAGGCATGGAAGATCGCGGAATGAATAAAGTTCTTCGTGCAATTGTTCCTCTTTCAGAAATGTTCGGTTATATGACAGGACTTCGTTCTATGACAGAAGGACGTGCGTCATTCACTATGGAATTCGTTCGTTATGATATTGTTCCAAACAATGTTGCCGAAACTATCATTGCTTCTAGAAAATAAAAATTTAGATATTTTTTTGTTGTGTAAATTTAGTTTCATAGTATAATAAAACTATGAATTATCTTAAACACATTTTAAAAAATCATTTAGGTCCAATCTTGGCTATTGTATTTTTGATAGTGTTTGTTGCTACATTACGCATAGTGGCATCACCCGATCCATATGCTCCAGGAGAAACATTAGATCCAACATGTCTACCAGGAACTCCAGATTGTACAGTGGTTGCTCCAACAGGTTGGGATCTAACAGGAACTTCAGGAACAGTAGATGGAACAAACTTCATTGGAACTATAGATAATATTCCATTTAATATTAGAGTTAATAATGAAAAAGCTGGAAGAATAGATAGTACGGGTGATACCTTTTTAGGTTATCATTCTGGATTTTCAAATACTATTAGTACGCCAAATACTTTTATTGGATATAAAACTGGTTACAGTAATACGGCAGCAAGCAAGAATACAGCAATTGGAGTTCAAGCTTTATATACACAATCATTTGATAATGCTGGCGTGGTTTGGAATAGTGATAACGTTGCAATAGGATATCAAACTTTATATTCTAATCAACCAACATCAACTGTTGAAGGAAGGCAGAATACAGCTGTTGGTAATTTGTCTCTTTATTCAAATACTACAGGAAATGGAAATTCAGGATTTGGTTATCGTACTTTGTATAGCAACACAACAGGTTCTAACAATGTTGCTCTTGGAACAAGTGCTTTAGAAAATAACACAACAGCAAATGCTAACATGGCTATTGGTATGAATTCTTTGGCATCAAATGTTTCTGGTGCCTTGAATGTTGCGATTGGATTTAATTCTTTAAACACAAATAGTACGGGAGCAAGTAATGTTGGTATTGGAGCCAATACATTAGGAGCAAATATTTCAGGTGGATATAATGTTGCTATTGGAGATGGTGCAGGACAATCAAATACTTCAAGTTCAGGAACATTTATTGGTGCAGCTGCAGGACAAAATAATACAGGTGCAGACAATGTTTTTGTTGGGAGACAAGCAGGAACTTCAAATACTACAGGAACTCAAAATACTTTTAATGGATATCAAGCTGGATATAATAATACAACAGGAAATTATAATACTTTTGTTGGTTCGTTGGCAGGTCAAGATGCAACCACAGGAGTTTTTAATACATATATTGGTAACGGAGCAGGATATAAAAATACATCAACGCAGAATACAATAGTTGGTGGTTATAGTAGTGGTACTACAAGTTCAGGTTCAGAGAATAGTTTTTTTGGTTATAATGCTGGGAGAAATGTTACTGGTGGGTATAATGTTGTTGTTGGATCAAGTGCTCTGGATACAGGATCAGGTGGTACTCAAAATGTTTTTGTTGGAGAAAAATCAGGACAATTAAATACAGGTAATCAAAATACTTTTCTTGGACAAGGAACAGGGTATGTTAATACTTCAGGAGCAGATAATGTTTTTATAGGAAGATGGGCGGGATTAGATAATACAACTTCAAGTAGTAATGTTTTCATAGGTTCAAGTGCTGGGGAAAATAACACCACAGGAACCCCAAATACTTTTGTGGGATATAAATCAGGATACGCAATAACTACAGGAGGGAGTAACGTGTTTTTAGGAAGTAATACAGGATTAAATGCTACTGTGACAGATCATTCTGTATTTATAGGAGATATTGCTGGTACAGCTAATACCACAGGGGATGGAAATGTTTTTATTGGTTCAGCTTCAGGTTCTTCTAATACTATAGGACAAAACATTGTTACTGTTGGATATAATGCAGGTCAATATAATACTTCAAATAATAATACATACATAGGATCTCATGCAGGTAGAAGTAATATTTCTGGCGGAAGTGCTGATAACGTTGCTGTTGGCATGAATTCTTTTTATAGTGTAACCACAGGTTGGGGGGTTGTGGCAATTGGTGAAAATTCTTTATATAACAACACAACAGGATATTGGAATACTGCTTCTGGTTATCAAGCGGGATATACAAACACAACAGGAAAAGAGAATGTATTTATGGGAAAAGAAGCAGGTTATACATCTAATTCAGATTATAATATTTTTATAGGAGCATCGTCAGGTTATTCAAATACCACAGGAACTCCAAATACTTTTGTTGGTTATCAGGCAGGGTTTTCAAACACAACAGGAGCAAATAATATAACATTAGGTTACCAAGCTGGATATTCCAATTTGTCTGGTATTCAAAATGTAATTATAGGAAATGGTGCTGGTTATAATAATACTTCAAATAACGATGTTATTATTGGTCATAATGCAGGATTAGGTAACACATCTGGTGATGAAAATACTTTTATAGGTTTTCGTGCATCAGAATCAAATACAAGTGGATACTGGAATGTTTCTCTTGGCTCAGGTGCTTTACTTACTAATTCAATAGGACTTCAAAATACAGCAATAGGTTCAAATGCAGGTTATAATAATATTAATGATAATAATGTATTTTTAGGTTTTCAAGCTGGATATTCAAATACTACAGGTACAAGTAATATCTTTCTTGGTTATAAAGCAGGATATAATATTACAACTGATTCAAATATTTTAGTTATAGACAATCAAGACAGAGGAGCCGGTGATGAGCCAACCGAATCTTTGATTTATGGACAATTTAACGCTACTCCTGCTAATCAAATATTAACAGTGAATGGAAGTGTAAATGTTACAGGTGGAGATTTGTATGTTCAAACTCAAGGTAGTGGAGTAATCTTAAAAGATACAGATGCAGTTACTTGTCACAGAATTACTGTCAATGCAGCTGGAGTAATTTCGGCCGCAGCAGCGACTTGTCCACTTTAAATATTTTTATTTTGAAAAATAAGTTTTCTAAGTTATAATTAGTTAATGAAATTAACGAAACATATTTTTAAAAAATATTTTGTTTATATTTTGTCTTTTGTTTTTTTAATTATGTTTACAACAACTCTCAGTGTTTTCGCTGTTGGGGGTCCTTATGCTCCAGGCGATACTTTAAATCCAGATTGTCTTCCAGGGGTTGCTGGTTGTGTTGTTACTATTCCTTCTGGTGGTTGGGGATTAACTGGTACTTCAGGAACAGTAGATGGAACAAACTTCATTGGAACCACAGACA
>JBAQNK010000063.1:0-1897 GCA_049303695.1 Minisyncoccia bacterium
TATCCTGAGACATTTAATTTTGGTTTTTGTTCCATGTTTTTTATTTTAGCATATTAAAGAAATCAAAGAGATTGCTTCTAAATACTATGTTTAGTATTATATTGATAATGACTGATAAACAATTTCACTTTGTTTCTGGTATGCCACGTAGTGGCTCTACTTTATTGTGTAATATTTTAAATCAAAATCCAAAATTTCACGCTACTGGGACATCAGGGGTTCTTGATTTACTTCTTCTTGTTCGAAATAATTGGAATTTAATTCCAGAATTAAGAGTTTTAAAAGATGATTTACCAAAATTTAGAGTTCTAAGATCAATGCTTCCAGCTTTTTATTCTAATATTACAAAACCTGTTATTTTTGATAAATCACGCGGATGGCCAGCTCATATGGAAATGATAGAAGAATTAACAGGTCATAAAGTTAAAGTTTTAATTCCAGTCCGTGATATAAGAGATATCATTGCAAGTTTTGAAAAAATTTGGAGGAAGGAATCACGTTTAAAAATGATTTCTCAAGAAAAAGAAAATATGGATCAATTTCAAACAGTTGAGGGGAGATGTGAAGTTTGGTTAAGGGCCAATCAGCCAGTTGGAAAAGCTTACAATGCGATCAAAGATGCTTTGCTTCGTGGATATGGGGATAGAATGCATTTTATTTTTTTTGAAGATTTAACAAAAAATCCAGAAAAAGTTATGAAAGGTATTTATAAATTTCTTGGGGAAGAATATTATCCTCACAATTTTAAAAATGTAGAACAAAGCACGCACGAAGATGATAGTATTTATGGTTTTACTGATTTACATACTATTCGTAACGAAGTGAAGCCGTTAGGGTCTGATTGGAAAACTATTTTAGGAGAACAAGCAGAAAAATACGGTAAGTTAAATTTTTGGTTTAATACTAAGGAGAAAGAATTGAAACATATTATTAAAAAGTATAAATAAAATTATGGTTGTACAAGTCAAAAAAACATATCGTGCGTTTTATTTTTTAACGATAGGAATTGTTTTTTATTTTGGGGTCATGGTAAAAACAGTAAAAGCTGATGCTTGTGTTGATATGTTTGGTGGTATTTTAGATCAGGCTGATCATACGTATGTTTTAACAGGTGATCTTGTTGGTACAGCTTGTTTTATTTATGCAAACAATATAACCATTGATGGTAGTGGAATTTATAAAATCCAGGCAGTTGTTGCTAGTAGAAGGATAGATGGTGCTGGAGGAGCTAATGGATCAGATGGACTTGATTTTACAATAAGAAATGTTATTGATAATCCTCTTTGGAACGATCAGATCGAGTCTTTGGGGGGGAATTCATATTCAGGGATTGCTGGATCTGGGGGTAATGTGACTATAGAGAATTCAACTTTAAGTAAAAAAATTTATTCTAGAGGAGGACTTTCTTCTTATGGGACACCTGGGAATGGTGCCACTGTGACTATTAGAAATTCAACAATTGTTGATGTTGCTGTTATTGGTGGTGGGACATATGGATACGCTAATGGTGGGAACGGTGGTAATATAATAGTTGAAAATTCAAATATACAAGGGGTATTAGCAGCTAGTGGTGGTTATTCATATGGTAATGGAGATGGTGGGAATGGTGGCAATATTACTATTGAAAATTCAGTCGTATTAAGTAGTGCATATTCTAATGGTGGTTATGGATATTATTTTTATGGTAACGGTGGAAATATTACTGTAATAAATTCAGAAGTTGATACAGTTAATGCTACAGGATTTATTGTAGGTAGTTTAACAATCACAGACGATGCTCCAACTGTAACCTTAACTGGTGATGAAAACATGACTATTGCTTTTGAAGATGTATACGCTGAATCAGGAGCAACAGCTGAAGATGTAAAATATACAACAACTGATTTAACAGGAGATA
>JBAQNK010000064.1:0-10439 GCA_049303695.1 Minisyncoccia bacterium
CAAATATTGGAGAAGTTCTTATAGGCGGGACAAGATGTAAAATATTAGGACGTATCGCTATGAATATGTTTGTAGTTGATGTAAGTAAAATACCTAATACAAAAACTGAAGATGAAGCTGTGATTATTGGAGCACAAAAAGGGAATAAAATTACAGCAGAAGAAATTGCAGATAAAATAGGAACTATAAATTATGAAGTTGTAGCACGATTGAGTGCTTTATTGCCAAGAATTATTAAATAAAATTAAATTAAAAAAACCGTAATTTTGTAAACTACGGTTTTTTATTTTTTATCATGATTTATCTTTCAAAAATAAATCCTGTTATGGATCCAAATAAAAGAGATATTACTAGCATTACTTCTAAACCAGAGGTTGACCATACTATGGCACTTTCTTTTAACATATCTGTGGTAACATTAGGTACTAAAGATGTTGTAAAAACACCAATAAATGAACCTATTATTATTCCAGCTGGAGCACAACAAAGTAAGCTTTTCGTTAAACAGTTCATTAATCCTTTTTCTTTAAAAGGCTTGAGGTCTTTGAACATTAAAAAAAATGAACAAATAGTGGCACTAATAAAGACATACATTCCAATTAATGATTGAAAATGATTAATGAAATCATAGATAACAACATGTTCTTTGTTGAATATATTACCAACAATAACGAAGTAATATTTTAGATAAAAGTAATTAAAAAAAATTAAGGCACAGCTGATTAAAAAGAAAACCAGCGAACGGTGTTTTGAATTTAATAACTTTTTCATAGTTTTATTTTTTAGTGGAACAATTTAAATTTCAAGTTCAGTATATCACTAAATTTGTGATGTGTCAATTTTATTTTTAATAAACTCAAATTAAGACAATTGGAAAAAAGTGAGAGGGAAGTTGGTTAGAAAATAAAAAAAGCTACAAATAGATCTGTAGCTTTTAAATTTAGTACTTGTTTTTAATTATTTATTTGTAAATGTTGTTATTAACAAGTCCTTTAACTTTTAATGGGTCAAGATTATCAGGATTCTCTTTAACAGAAAAGCTAATTGTTTCATTCTCAATTTCATTAAAAAAACATATTTTTAAAAATGTTTTTTCACCGCAATGACAACTAGTTTTCTTTTTAATTTTAAAAACTTTTTTCTTATCTTTAGGTGCATTAACCCATTCCTTATTATTATCACACTTAGCTGCCCAATTTAGTTCAATCTCTAAAATATTTTTATTTAGAGAAAGGTACTTAATTTCTCCACAAAATGTAGATGAGGAAAATCCTGCTTCTCCAGGAAATTCCTTGTCGACTACAACTTGTCCTCCAATGAATGGAACAAGCTTTTTAAAAAAGTTATCCATAATATTAAATTTTAAGGGTGAATACTCACTAACAATTTAATTTAAGATATCATTAAATATTTTATATGTCAAATAAAGAATTTAAAGTGCGAGCAATGAGGGAAACGCGAGTACGCTTTCGGTCACAAGTATTTTTCTGCTGAAAAATCTCGCGACCCCGCCTCACACCGTCGTGCTCCGGCTTTCGATTCCAAATCTTCACGCATAATAAAACACTCAGACAGAATTTATCTGTCTTTGTGTTATTATTGCGGGCGATGAGGGAATCGAACCCCCGCCAACGGTTTTGGAGACCGTTGTTCTACCACTAAACTAATCGCCCACATCTCGGCCTAAGCCGAGAAGCGAAGTGCGTGAATTGTAAAAAATAATACACTTCTTAAAGATATAATCTTGCGAAAATATCTTATAAAAAGAACAAGCAACAAAACATTTTGTTGCTTGCACATTATATCAAATTAATCTAAAAATAAAAGCTATTTTTTGATTTCCTTATGTTTAGTTTTTTTCTTGCACCATTTGCAGTATTTGTTAAGCTCGATCTTTTTAGTAACGAGTTTTTTATTCTTACTGGACCAGTAATTTATACGCTTACAAGTTCCGCAAGCAAGTTTTATAAGTCTATCTTGTGACATATGAGTATTCTAGTATATTTAAAGCTTAAAAGCAACTTTCTTTGACGCGTCAAACCATTTTATTTCTAAGTCTCTTTTAAAATAAGTCATTTGGCGTTTTGCATACTTAAAAATCTCAGAATTTAATTTTTCCAACATTTCTTCTTTTGTAATCTTTTTTTGTAAATATAAAGCTACATAACGATATTCAAGTCCAAGCTCTTCCATTCTTTTCCAGCTAAGTCTATTTTTATGTAAATTTTGTATCTCTTTTAACATACCATTTTCTATTCTAGATATTAATCTTTTATTTATTTTTTCCCTTAAAAGTTCTAACGGCATATAAAGTCCGATTTTAATGAATTCATAATCAGAGTTTTTGTTTTTTAAAGAGGGAACTTTGCCAAGTTTTTTTGCTATTTCTATCGCACGAATTAACCTTACTTTATTTTTTGGATCAATATTCTTTGCTCTTCTTGAATCCAATTTTTTTAGCATTTTGAAAAGTTCTTCAGTAGTTTTTTTATTTAAAGATATTCTAAGTTTTTCATTTGGCGGAACTTCTGGAAAAATTACATTATTCACAACTGCATCTATGTAGAATCCCGTACCTCCACAAATTATCGGAGTTTTGCCGTGAGATATTATTTCTTCTATTTTTTTATCAGCCAATTTTTTATACTCTGCCACAGAGAATTTGTTTTTAGCATTTGCAACATCAAGTAAATAATGGGGAATACCTTGTGTTTCTTCTTTTGTAATCTTTCCAGTTCCTAGATCAAGACCTTTGTAAACTTGCCTAGAATCAGCTGAAATGACCTCACCATTCACTTTTTTAGCGATTTTAACGGCTAAATCGCTCTTTCCAGTGGCTGTTTGACCCAGTATTACGATGATTTTAGGTTTTTCTTTTTCCATATTTAAGCTATAATCAGACCAATAGTCGATTAATAGGATTTTATCATATAATAAGAATATAAAAATATGCGAATGGAAAACAAAAAACCAATATCATTAAAGGAACAAAAAGTGTTGGATGAACATTTTAAAACGAGCAGTGGTTATACTAATATAAGTTCAGATTTTACAAACTCTTATTCAGCAAATATAAGTATGATAAAAGATGAGAAAATGCTTATGTCTCTGGGACCAATTGATCACTATGATGTTTATATCAAAGCTGCCTGGCCAGATATTTATGAATTAATAATGGAAAGAAGCAACAAAGAAACGATTTTAAAGATAAATAAATTAATAGATGAATACAATTCTGCTTTGTTAGAAAAAAATAATAACGTAGATAAACTAGAAATTTTGAATAAAATAAAGACTTTAACTTATTCAGTAAAGAAATAATAAAAGTTTATTTCAATATTTTTATATCAGCTCCAATAGAGTTTAGGCGTTTTACAATATCTTCATAACCACGATTTATCATATAAACATTTCGTAAAATTGAAGTTCCTTCAGCAGCTAACATTGAAATAAGAATAATTACAGATGGGCGAAGAGCTGGAGGGCATACTACTTGTGCAGCTTTTAATTTAGTTCCACCCGTAATATAAACACGATGTGGATCTGCTAGTGTGATATTTGCCCCTAATCTATTTAATTCTGTGAAATATATCGCTCTATTTTCATAAAACCAATCATGAATAAGAGTAGTGCCTTTTGCTTTTACAGCTATTGGTACGAAAAAAGGAAGATTGTCTATGTTTATTCCTGGATATGGATTCGCATGTATTTTGTCTTCTGGTGCTTTTAATTTGCTTGGAAATATTTCTATATCAATTAATTTTGTTTTGTTGTTATATGATAAATACTTTTTAAGAGTTTTATATTTCAAACCCATTTTTTTTAATTTATACAACTCAAGATTTAAAAAATCAATTGGACATCTTTTTATTATTAAATGTGAATCTGTCGCAATAGCAGAAGAAATAAACATCATAGACTCAATAGGATCTTCACTGTTTGAATATTCTATATCTTTATTTATTTCTTTAACTCCGTCGATTATTAATGTTCCAGTGCCTATGCCTTGTATTTTTACGCCTAATTTTTCTAAAAAGAAACACATTTCTTGCACCATATAATTTCCACTAGCACATTCTATTGTGGTTCTGCTATTTATTTTTGATGCAAGCATTAATACATTCTCACAAGCAGTATCTCCAGATTCATACATTACAATATTTGAAGGTTTTAATTTAGGAACTGATACATCATAACTATCACATGTTGTTTTAATTTTTAAACCAAATTCTTCAAATGCGTAAGTGTGTGCGCTAATAGTTCTTTTGCCGAGTTTACAACCTTGAGCATGAGGTAAGGAGAATTTTGGTAAAAGATGAACAAGCGGTCCCATAAACATTATTATTGAACGAGTTTTTACAGCAGAATCTACATTTATATTTTTTAAATTTATATTTTTAGGTGGAATAATTTTTATTGAATTTTGTGCAATCCATTCTATTTTTACTCCAATACTTTCTAATATTTCTATAACTCTGTAAACTTCTTCTATTCGAGCTATGCCGTTGAGTGTAGTTGTTCCTTTGTTAAGTAAAGAGGCACAAAGAAGTCCGACAGATCCATTTTTAGAAAAACTTGTAGTGATAGAACCATGTAATTTTTTTCCTCCTACAATTTTAAAATCTAATATATTATTTTTTATTTCTTTTTTTGCCATAAAATATGTGCCGCGGGAGAGAATTGAACTCTCATGAGGTTGCCCTCGAACGATTTTGAGTCGTTTGCGTCTACCAATTCCGCCACCGCGGCAAACACAAATAAATATTACTTCATTTTTAATGAAAAATCAATTATGTATTTTAAAAAAATATGCTAAAATAAAAAAATGTCCAACACGTATTCCAACTCAATTTTTTGGATTGATACCGATAAAATCAAACCAAACCCATATCAACCAAGGCGAGAATTTGATGAAGCTCGTCTTTCTGATTTAGCAGACTCCATAAAGCAATATGGGGTGCTTCAGCCTTTAATAGTTTCTCGTATTGAAAAAGAAAAAGAAGATGGCGGACTTGTAACTGAATATGAACTTATTGCAGGAGAGCGCAGACTTCGTGCTGCAATGTTGGCTCGAGTGTCTCAAGTACCAGCAATTATTCGTGAAGGAGACAGTTCAATGATGAAGCTTGAACTTGCTATCATTGAGAATTTACAAAGAGAAGATTTGAATGTTGTAGATCGCGCAAGAGCATTTTTTCAATTAGCAAACGAGTTTAAGTTTACTCACAATGAAATTGCAAAGAAAATGGGACGAAGTAGAGAATATGTTTCAAACTCTCTTCGTATTTTGTCTTTACCCGAAGAAGTATTGCAAGCTCTTTCAGAAGGAAAAATAACAGAAGGACATACAAGACCGATATTAATGCTAGCAGATCATCCAGAAGAGCAATTGGTTTTGTTTAAAGAAATTGTCTATAAAAAAATTACGGTTCGCGAAGCGGAAAGATTGGCAAGAAAAATAGCTTATGATCGTGTTCGTAAAAAAGAGTTCATGCCAGATCCAGAAATAATAGAACTTGAAGAAGAATTTCAAGATAAACTCGGAACACGAGTACACATAGATAGAAAAGAATTAGGCGGACAGATAAAAATAGACTTTTTCTCTACTGAAGATCTTCGTGCTATTTTAGATTTAATAAATAAATCAAATACAGAGAAAAAACCAGCAGAGATGCTTGAAAATTATATTGCACAAAATACTTCTAAAATAGAAGGTGTTCCAAATGAAATTGAAGAAATAAAAACAGACGAAGCTCCAATAGACGACAGAACAAGCGATGAAGTAAAAGAAGACGACGATAATTTATACAATATCTCAAACTTCAGCGTTTAAGAACGACTGAAGGTCTCTCTATGAACGACCGAAGGATTTAAGCTTAGCGAGCAAGCTATTTTTTTCTAAGTAGGCTTTTATGTGTTTTTTGGCGTTTGTTGTTTTTGTATAATCTAGCCATTTTCCAGAAGGATGTGCGTCTTTTTTCTTTATTATTTCTACGATATCTGCATTTTTTAATTTAGCAAAAATTTGAGACATTTTACCGTTTACTTTTGCGCTTATTATATGATTACCTACGTCAGTATGAATAGCATAAGCGAAATCAATAGGACTAGAATCTTTTGGTAAATCTACAACGTCACCCTTAGGTGTAAAAATAAATATTCTGTCATTAAAGAAATCTGTTTTTAAATGTTCAATAAATTTTTCTGGTTTACCTTCAACGTTTTTTAAATCTTTTAATTCATCAAGCCATTCAAATTTTGATTTATCGTCATTTATTTTTATACCTTTATTTTCTTTATAAGCGAAATGTGCAGCGATACCATAAGCAGCTTCTTTATGCATTTCTTCTGTTCTTATTTGGATTTCTGCTATTCCACCTGAACCAGTGAATATTGTAGTATGTAAACTTCTGTATCCGTTTGGTTTTGGGACAGCAATATAATCTTTAATTCTGCCTGGTAATGGTCTCCATATTGAATGAACTATTCCTAAAACTCTATAACAATCTTCAACATTTTTTACAACAACGCGAAGGGCGACTATGTCATGAACTTTACTCATATCCATGTCGTAGTTTAATAATTTTTTATAAAGACTATATTTATATTTTATTCTATAATCTATTTTTATAAATTTTACATTGTTTTTTTCTAATTCTTTTTCAAGTTCTTCTTTTACTTCAGTTAAATATTTTTTATATAATTCCTCTTTTTCCGCAATTAATTCTTCTATAAAAGCATATTCTTTTGGATAAACATAAGGAAAAGCAGCATCTTCTATTTGACCTTTCAATTTTCCCATTCCGAGCCTATTTGCAAGGGGAGCGTAAACTTCAATAGATTCTAATGCTATTCTTTTTCTTTTATCTTCTCTGACATGCTGTAAAGTATTTAAGTTATGCAGTCTGTCTGCAAATTTAATAATAACAACACGAAGATCATTTGCCATTGCGATGAAAAATTTTCTTAGACTTTCCACATGCCTCTCATGACCTCTATATTTTAAAGTTCCTAATTTTGTAACTCCATTTACTAAGAAAACAATATCTTCTCCGAATTCTTTTGTTAGTTCTTCTTTTTTAGTTTCAGTATCTTCTAATACATCATGCAAAAGTCCTGCAGATATTGTCGTCGCATCCATCCCTAAGGTAGCCAAAATTTTTGCCGTCTCAAAAACGTGAACAAAATAAGGTTCACCACTCATTCTTTTTTGATCTTTATGAGCCTTTTGCGCAAAAGTATAAGCTTTTATTATAAGCTCTTCATCTTTTTTATTTATTCCATTTATTAAACTTAAAATTTCTTTTACGTCTGCCATAAAAACTATTATAGCACTTTTTTATTCCATTTTATTTAATTTATGAGGATTATGATTAGGACAGGCTTTGTTTGAACAACGCTCAGGAATGGTTTTGGTGCCTTCCATCATTAAAGATCCGCAAAGATTACAAATTCTTCCTGTTGGTTTTGATTTCATATTAAATTTACAATCAGGATAATTTGAACAAGAATAAAATATGCCGAATCTTCCACGGCGTTCACTGATATCACCAGTTTTACAAACCGGACACTTAACTCCTGTTTTTTTCTTTTCTTCTTCTGCTTCGTCTTTTTTTATAAATTTACATTTCGGATAACGAGAACAAGATATAAATGATCCGTATTTTCCTTCACGAACAACTAATTTTCCACCTTTTTTTTCTCCACAAAGGGGACAAGCTTCACCAGTTTCTTTTGGTCCAGCCATTTCTGTGCCATCTAGTTTTAATGCTCCGTCGCAGTCAGGATAACGGGAACAAGAGTAAAATTTACCGTTTTTAGAAAGCTTTATGATCATAGAACTTCCACATTTAGGACATTTAATATTTTCTGGCGCATCTCCTAGATTTGTTGCTTTTTCTAATTTTTCTTTTGATTTAACTTCTTTTGAAAAAGGTCCGTAGAAATCCTTCAATGTTTTTCCATATTCACGTTCACCGCGAGAAATTTCATCGAGTTTGTCTTCCATTTCTGCTGTAAATGTATCTGAAATATAATTCGCGAAATTATTTTCAAGAAAATCAGAAACAACTTCACCTACATCAGTAGGGAATAATGTTCTCCCTTCTTTGCGCACATATTCTCTTTCTTCAAGCGTTTTCATTATTGAGGCGTAAGTTGAAGGTCTTCCTATCCCTCGAGCTTCGAGTTCTTTCACAAGTCCTGCTTCAGAATATCTATTTGGTGGTTCAGTAAATTTTTCTTCACTATTTAAATCAATCAATTTTAATTTTTTGCCTTCTTTTACTTCTGGAAGTTCAACATCTTCTCCACGAGCGTCACGATCAACTTCCAACCATCCAGAAAAAAGAACTCTTGAGCCGACAGTTGTAAACTCAGGTAAATTTTCATTTTTTTCTATAATTGCAGAAACTTTTGTTTTTAATAATTTTGCATCAGCCATTTGTGAAGATACCGTGCGTTCCCAAATAAGTTTATAAAGTCTTGTCTGTTCATCAGTGCCAGCTTCAAAATTTTCTATATGTGTAGGACGAATAGCTTCGTGTGCTTCCTGAGCATTTTTTGATTTAGTTTTATAAACTCTAGGTTCAGCATATTTTGCACCATATTTTTTTTCTATAAGTGAAACTATTTGTGTTTGAGCTACAGCGGATAAATTTGTGCTGTCTGTTCTCATATATGTAATGTGCCCAGCTTCATAAAGTTTCTGTGCAATTTGCATAGTGCGAGAAGGAGAATATCCCAAACGTGAACTTGCAGTTTGTTGTAAAGTTGAAGTCGTGAATGGAGCACGAGGAGATCTTTTTTGTTCAGATTCTTTTACTCCTTTAACTTTCCAATTTTCATTTTTCCCAGCATGAAGAATTTTTTCAACTAACTTCGGATCACGAGGCTCTTCTGAACAATCTAAAGTAATTTTTTCTTTATTTAAAGTTTCAAAAAGACCAGAAATTCTCCAAAATTTTTCTGGGATAAATGCGCGAATTTCTCTTTCACGTTCCATTATTATGCGAAGCGCAGGGGATTGGACACGTCCAGCCGAAAGTCCATAACGAACCTTTTTCCAAATCAAACCTGAAAGATCGTAACCTACAAGTCTATCAAGCACTCTGCGAGCTTCTTGTGCACGTCTGAGAGCTGTATCAACTTCGCGTGGATGTTTGATAGCTTCCTCAACTGCGTCTTTTGTAATTTCATGAAATGCCACTCTTTTTATAGGAGCTTTTACTTTTTTATCAGCTTTCAATAATTCTTCAATATGCCAAGCTATTGCTTCTCCTTCACGGTCAGGGTCTGTCGCAAGCAATACTTCATTTGCTTTTTCTGCTAAACTTTGTAATTCATGAACTACTTTTTCTTTTCCTTTTGAAATTTCATAATGAGGAACAAAACCAGCGTCTATATCTATGGCTTGTTTGTTTGATTTTGGTAAATCGCGAATGTGTCCAACGGAAGCGCGCACAGTAAAAGCACCTTCGAGATATTTCTCTATAGTTTTTGCTTTTGATGGGGACTCAACGATTAATAGTTTCATTATTGCTAAGTATTACACGAAACTAGAATTTTTGGCAAATTAAGCAAGTCTTATTTCTCCTAATTCTTCTTTTATCAGTCCTTTTATTTCCATAATAGAAAGCAGGGAATTAGCGATAGCTGTTTGCATTTTCATTGCGCGAATTAAATCATCTCTGGGTTGAGGTTCACGAAGTAAATCAATTACTTTCTTTTCTTCAGGAGAAAGATCTTCAAAAAGTTTTGCTTGTTTACTTTCATCTTTTTCTAATTCAAAACCAAGCGCTTCTAATACATCTTCTGCTGAAGTCACAGGCGTTGCTCCTTGACGGATTAATCTATTTGTACCTTTTGAACTTGGTGAAAAAATAGATCCCGGCACTGCAAGTAAATCACGATTATATTCTGTAGTAAGTCGCGCAGTTATTAACGTGCCAGATTTTTCTTCTGCTTCTATCACAAGTACAGCGCGCGACATCCCAGCCATCAATCTATTTCTCATAGGGAAAGACCAATGAGTTGCTTTAAAATCAGGTTCAAATTCTGAAATCAAACATCCATCATTTTCTAAAATTTCTCTAATCAATCTCACATTTGTTTTTGGATACATAGCTTCATCAGAAAGCCCTGAACCAGGGAAAACTAAAGTCTTAAGCCCGACTTGCATAGCTTTCTTGTGCGCAATAGTATCTATGCCCATAGCAAAACCAGAAACTATCGCTATTGGATATCCTTTTAATCCAGCGATTATTTTTTCACAAGCTTCTTTCCCATAAGAAGTAAATTTACGAGAGCCGACAACGCATAAATAAATTAGCTCTTCTTTTGGAAGTTCTCCCATAATCCAAAGATCCTCCGGTGGTTGTGGAATTTCTAAAAGTTGAGGAGGAAATTTTTCTTTTGGTAATTTTTTAATTTCACCAGTC
>JBAQNK010000065.1:0-6125 GCA_049303695.1 Minisyncoccia bacterium
CCAATTCTTTCTGCCAGTCTGAGCAATTTGTTATTCCTCCTGCAAAGAAAATGCTTATCTCATCCCCCTCATATTCATTTAGAGCTTCAATATAATTCATTTATTTTATACTTATCATTATTAAAGCTATAAAACCAATAACAAGTCCTATGGAATTAATAAAAGATAAATGTTCCTTAAATATTACAAATCCTAAGAATGAGCACCCTGCAACTGTAAAGAGAGCGTAGAAAGTAATAGCTGTTGCTGATTCAATCCCCTTTTTCATCGTATACATCCAAACGACAGTAGCGACATTAAGCAAAATTATGCCAATTATCCAAGACCACGCAGGATGCGTTTCTTTCTTCGCCCACCAAACAAAAAGCATATCTGCAGCGACTGCAACCACGCACGAAGCGATTAAAAGCAATTTATTCATATAAATTATTATAACATTAAAATTAAGTATCTTAAAAAGATAAGGTATAATAGTTGGATATGAATTATTTATTCGGTGCATTATTAGTAATAACTTCCAATATAATAATAGGTGTCGCAAATATCTTTGATGGACAATTGACACGAAAAACTTTCTCTTCAGTCTGGTCTATTGTTATTGCGAATGGATTTGTTTTAATCCCTATTTTGCCTATTATGTTTTTTATTTTAAGACCTGAGGCAATAACAAAGCCACAATTTTTTATTCTTTTAATAATTTCCACTGTTGAATTCTTTTATCAATTTCCTTATTATAGTGCATTAAGACACGCAGATACTTCTGTAATAGCTTCCCTTTTCAGTATAGGAAAAATACTTATTCCAATTTTTGCCTATTTTATAGTCGGAGAAAAACTTTCACTACTTCAATATATTGGTTTTATAATAATCGTATTATGTTCTTTTGCTGTTACTTTTAAAAAGGTATCTTTGAAACCAAGCAAAGCATTACTCTATATGATTCCTGTTGTGATTATTCTTGCCTTTTCTTCAACTTTAAGTAAATATGGATTAAATCAAATAGAATGGAAAACTTTTTATTTCTATAAATATGCTCTTTCAGCTCCTTTTTATTTTTTCACTTTTTTTATTATCAAATCAGCCCGCAGTGAAGTTATCTCTTTTTTAAAATCACCTTTCAAAAAATCTTATGCCCCGCTTTATGTCCAAAACATAGCCACTTGGGTAAGTGGAATATTTAGTACTCTAGCGCTGTCATTGTTGCCAATTACAATAGTAAAAGCTTTTGGCTCATTTCATGCTCTTATAGTCCATTTTATAGCATCAAAAGGTTCTAAAAAGCTTGGCGTAGATAACGCAGAAAAACTTTCAAAAAATAGAATTTTACTTTTCATTCTAATCGGAATAGGAGTTTTTCTGACTTTTCAGAAATAATTAAAATATAATAGGAATAATAATAGCATTATCAGGAATAGTGTATTGTGCACTTACTTCATCAATAAACTGCATTTCACGTTCCATTCTTCCATTTCTATTACGTTTTAATACATTTTTCTTACAGGCTTCTGGATTATTTTCAAAATAAATAAAAATAATTTCTGCATTAATTTTAATATCTTCCAATATATTTTTTATATTTTTTTCAAGAATTTCTCGTCGTTCAGTTTTACACCAAGCTATATCTGAAAGAACTGCGTCTTCCCCACTTTTTAATGTTCTTTTTAAATCTTCATAGTAAACACTGTCTTCAAAATTATGCGAATGATTGTAAGAAGATTTATGATAATCATCACAAATTACTGCATTTTTGAAATTATTTTTATTATTTTCTATATATGTAGTTTTTCCTGAACCTGGAAGACCTACAATAATTGTTATTTTTTGCATAAAAATTTTCTTAATTTTTTGATTATTGTTATATAATACTATTTCAATCTTTTCAACACAATGTATGATATAATTTCTGTATGAAAATAGAAAAGTTTAAAGGAAAAAATAGTTTTGAAATTGGTCAAGAATTTGGAAAAATTTATAAAAAAGAAGGATACAGCGTTGATTGGATTAAAATTGATAAAAAAATATTTGCCAAACAAATGCAAATATACAAAAAACATTTTCCTAGTTTTTTAGAAGAAATAAAAGGGATTGCGAATTCTGGCAATTATGATTTAGATAAATTAACTTATTCTTTTATTGCAGAACATGTCAGCTGGGAAGCTCTTAAAAATAAACATCTAAGACACGCTTGTTCTATTTTTGGATACAAGGAAGGAAAAAATCTTTTCGTTGGTAGAAATTATGATTGGATACCTGTGACTGAAAATATTTTTAGATGCGAGGAAGTTATAAATAAGCAAAAGTATTCTTATATTGCTATTTCTGATATGCATATAATTAAACATTATACTAAGCCAAAATATCAACTATATTTCCCAATTGACGCAATAAATGAAAAAGGGTTATTTATAGGATTAACTGCTTCTATAAACGAAGATTGGTCTTTCGGTCTGCCAAGCATGCATATAATTAAATTGATTGCTGAAGATTGTAAAAATGTAAAAGAAGCAATAAATATATTTAAACAAGTCCCACTAAATTGCGCGAAGAATTTTTTTATTGCCGATTCCAGCGGAAACATGGCAGTAATTGAGCATTTTTCTGGGTTAGATTTTAAAGTTTTAAAACCAAAGGATAATATTTTAATAAAAACTAATCATTACAATGACCCAAAATTTGCAAAGAAAGATATGGTTTTAAAGCACAGACCAACTATTACTACTTTTTTGAGATATTATGAAGCTCTAATGGGTATAAATACTTTTAAAGATAAATTTAAACAAGAAGATATAATAAAAATATTGAACAATAAAGACTCTTATCTTTTACAAAATTCACCTAACGTCAGATCAATATGGACATTGTCTTTAAACATGACGAAGAAAAAATATTTACTATATTACGATTTATTTGGCAAAAAGAAATCTATCAAATTAAAGATTTAATTATAAAAAAAATTATTGTTCCTTTCTTTCTAAGTATATTTCTATCAAAATAGAAATTGTTACCCAAACTAAAACCATCCAAATTAACTCTTCAAAAACACTTTTACTAAAATTTATTCCTAGAGTTTTAGTATAATCATACTCCCAAGCTTTCCAATTCGTAGCCAAAATATCCACAATAAAGAAATAAATAATTCCCAAAAACCCAGAAATTAATATAAATTTCCATCTTTTTAATAAAATATTTCTGTAGGAAACAAAAATTATAATAACTGGCGTAAAAAATATAATATTAAGAATTGTGTATGTCCATTTATCCATAAATTTTTTTTCTAATTATTAACATAATTACTGTGAGCTCTTGAGATAAAAATAATAATGTTAAATATTCTTCTAATGGAAGCCTAAGAAAATAAACATTTAAGTTATTTGAATATGACCATATATGCCAAAAATTACTTCCAACAAGATCAAATAAAAATCCCCAAATAAATGCGCCAATGGTAATAAAAATAAAGAGACGAAAATATGTCTTTAAAGAATTCCAATATATTACCCATAACGAAATAGATGGTATAAAAACAAATATTATTAACAGATATAAATATGGAAGTTTGTTTATCATAATTATAAAAAGTATATATTAAATTCCATTAAAAACAATTTCAACAGCACTGTGGTCAGAAATTCGTTCATTTAAGACTATACTAGAAACTACTTTCTTGGCAGAAATTGTATCTGTATATATATGATCAGTTTTTAAGCGCATTCCAAGTCCAAAATATGCGAAAAATACAGCTATTTTATTCAAAAGAAAAGGGGCATTTTCAGTATAACGACTATCGAGAGTTGAACCTATCTTTTTTGTTATACGAATAAAGTCAGGAAAAAATATTTCATCAAAAATTGAAATTTCCTTTGCAAATCCAGTATTTAAATCTCCACCAAAGATAATCAGATTATTTTTGTTTACATATTTTTTAAGATCATTTTTTATTATTTCTATTTCTTTTAATCGTATACTTAATTTTATTCCTGGGTGTAAATGAACAGAACCAATTATAAATATTTTATCTTCTATTTGAAATATTCCATATAAAAATCCCCAACCTTTCAACGGTATTTTAGAATTAAATTTTGCAAAAGAAATCAAAAAGCTTTCTTCCAAAATAAAATGTTTTTTGTAAAGAATACATTCGTGAGTATTTTCTTTTAGGTCAATATCAAAAGGATTTAAAATCATATAAGATGATTGTATTTCTTTAATAATAGAAAGAACAGCAATATTCGCTTCTTGAAGCAATATAAAATCATAATTTTCTCCATGAAGAATCTTTTGTATAAAAGATTTAAAAGTTGATTGATATCCCTTCTGGCAATTTAATGTAATTATTTTAAGATTATACATTTTTAATAATTTTATTAATCACTTGGCCTAAACTTCCTTCTGAACTAATAAAAATTGCGCCGTTATCTTTCATCTTTTTTTCTATTCTTTTTTTACCATCTATTAACCAATTTTGAATTTTTTTAGTTCTACCATAACTTCCTTTAACTCTCCCAGAAAGACGATTCCTCAGAATTTTTGAGCTTACTTTCAATGAAATCACCTTATCAAACAATGGAAAAATGTCATAAATATTTGTTCCCATTCCACAATAAAAAACTAAAAATTTTTTCTGACTTTTCATAAAAATTTTTAATTTTTTGATATCACAAATCCATTCTCTGTTTTTCACTTCATTTAGATTATCATTATTATGTTTATTAAATTTACTATTATCTTTATAAAACGTTTTAAACAAACCTTTTGTGGCTTCAATATCATAAGCTTTATATCCTATTTTATTTAATTGATGACATATAGTAGTTTTTCCTGAACCAGCTATTCCAGTTATAAGTATTGATTTTTTCATAATTTTCATAATTACAATTGATATTTTTTAAATTTTTCCTTATCTGGTCTTGCTTTGCAGAAAAAAATTGTTTTATTTTTTAAATCATAAATATAGGAACATCTAGTTGGTGAAATAGATTCTTTCCCCCGACAAATACTAAAAAGTGGGTACCCTTTTTTGTCAGACAAAAACTTCACAATATCATTAAAGTTTTTTGTTGTTTTTAATAAATTTTTTCCTCTTAAATATCTAATTTGAGAAGCTTCTCTCGTTTCTTTATTTTTAGAACCATTCTTTTCACTTAATTTAATGCTTAAATTAGTAATCACTCCGCTATTTATAACTTTTGTAAAAGCAAAGTCATAAGGAGTTTTTTCTATAATAAAAGCTACTTTCCCATCAGAAATAATATTATTAACCGAGCTTTTGCTATTTTTTATAATTTCAATAGCATCTTTTATGTTTTTTTGATCCAAAATATGTCTAGCTATTTTAGAAGAATCAGGATATCTAATCAGTGGATATGGTTTTAAGGTTGCTTCAATTAAACCGATTCCATATTCATTTAATCCTTCACAGTGTCCTCTTTCATCCACGACAAGCAATTTCTTTACTTTTTTATTTTCCTTAATAATCCTAGTTTTAGCGTTCCACCCCAAATCACGATTTTTGAAAATAAAAAATTTATTATTTATTTTTTTAGCAGCTAAAGTACACATTGATTTATATTGTTAATTTTTTAAACCTCATCATCCTTCCACCGACTACAAAAGTAAAAGCAAGCATAAGCATTAAAAATGCTAATCCGAAATATACGATACGTGTGTCATAAATATCAATCAGTATTCCAGCTACAAGAGGACCAGTCATAATTCCGATGTTTATTATACTTTGCATAAATCCATCCACTCTGCCGAAATGTTCTGAATTTGCATAAAAAGAAGTAAGCTCCATTTTTCCAACATGGATAAATTCTTGAATAATACCAATCAAGAAAGCGAGTAATATTTGCCAGCCATATATGTGAGTATTGCCTAAAAATACAAGCAGGCCTGCATATGCAATCAACCCATACACAAATACACGCATACCTTTTTTATCAAATAACTTTCCAAGAAACCAACCAAAAAGAACTGGAATAGTTACAATCACTCCCAGAATAATAATCGGAGTATAACCAGATCCTTCCTTATACATTTGAATTGGCAAAAAGAATGAAATTATAGAACCCGTAAAGGCAATAAAAAAATTAAACCCTGTTATTAATTTTAATTGCAAATTCCAA